>JAZRPU010000049.1:0-3944 GCA_045649365.1 Eubacteriales bacterium
ATGTGTTGGAATTGACGTTAAAAACGGATATGCAGCAGTTCAAGGCTGGACGGAAGTAAGCAATGTTTCAGGATATGAATATTGTGAAAAATTGTTATCCATGAATGTTGGTACTGTAATTTATACAGATATATCAAAAGATGGAACAGAAAGCGGAACTAATATTGAGGCATATAAAGAACTTTCTAAAATAAAAGGGCTTAACGTAGTTGCTTCAGGAGGAATAACGTATTATAATGAGTTGGAAGAATTATCAAAACTCGGTATTTACGGTGCCATTCTTGGTAAAGCTTTATATAGCGGAAATCTTGATTTGAAAAAAGCTCTTGAAATTTGCAAATAATACTTTGATGAGGAAATAAGATGTTAGCTAAAAGAATTATACCTTGTTTAGATGTCAGAGGAAACAAGGTTGTTAAAGGAATCAATTTTGAAGGTGTCAGAGATGTTCACGATCCTGTTGAATTAGCTGAATTTTATAATGAAGCAGGTGCGGATGAACTTGTTTTTTATGATATTACAGCATCCTTTGAAGAGAGGGAGCTTTTCACAGATATTTTAAAGAAAGTTGCTAATAAGATTTTTATTCCATTGACAGTTGGTGGTGGAATTAATTCCTTAGATGACTTTGATCGTGTATTAAAATCGGGTGCTGATAAAGTCAGCGTGAATTCTGGAGCAATAAGAAATCCTGATTTAATTAACGAAGGTGCAAAACGATATGGTAATCAATGTGTAGTTCTTTCAATCGATGCTAAAAGAGTGGATGGAAAGTTTCTTGTGTTTTCCAAGGGTGGCAGAGAAAACACTGGTATCGATGCTGTAAAATGGGCTAAAGAAGGCGCCGAGAGGGGAGCAGGTGAAATTGTTCTGAATAGTATTGATACCGATGGAATAAAAAAAGGTTTCGATTTAGAGATGCTCGAGGCAGTTTGTGATGTTGTTGACGTTCCCGTTATTGCTTCGGGAGGAGCGGGATGTGCTGACGATTTTGTGAAACTTTTCAAATCGAATCCTAAAGTCGATGCAGGACTTGCGGCATCCATATTTCATTTTAAACAGCTTGAGATTAAAGATTTAAAGAAAATACTTTTAAATAATAATATCCCTGTAAGAATATAAGAAAGATAGGAGATTTACAATGAATATTGAAGAACTTAAATTTGATGAAAAAGGTTTAATACCTGCTATTGTACAAGATTTTTATACTAAAAAGGTTTTAACATTGGCATATATGAATAAGGAAAGCCTACAGATTACTTTAGATAAAAAGCTCACTTGTTTTTATAGCAGAAGCAGAAATGAGCTTTGGTTAAAAGGAGAAACATCAGGTAATTACCAACATGTTGTTTCTATAACTGCTGATTGCGATAAAGACGCTCTTGTTGTAGAAGTGATAAAGGATGGTCCAGCTTGTCATACAGGAACGGATAGTTGTTTTACATCTACTTTGGTAGAAGCTGATAAAAATGAGTTTTCCATTGATTCTCTTTATGAACTCATATTAGGCAGAAAAAAAGATATGCCACAGGGCTCATATACAACATATTTATTTGAAAAAGGACTTGATAAGATTTTAAAGAAAATCGGTGAAGAAACAACGGAAGTTATTATTGGTTCTAAAAACAGTAAAGAAGAAGAAATTTATGAGATTGCAGATTTAGCATATCATGTTCTTGTTCTGATGGCAGAAACCAACGTTTCTTTAGAAGATGTAAGAAATGAACTTGCTTCAAGACATATTATTGATAAAAAAGTAAAGCAAGAAAAAATGAAATAACGCAAAAATCCCCTTACTTAAAAGATAAGCTTTTATTGTAAGGGGATATATTTATCTGAAATACTTCTTTACCTTTTTTCTTTTGAATGATCCCGATGTTATCAAAGAAGCCACAGTCCCAAAAATATAAATCATCAACGGGAAGAATAATATATTAATTATTGAGTTATTATTCGTATTTAAAACTGTAAGAACAGATATTACTGATAATATTAATATGCTTATTTGTGATGAAAGTATTGAATTGTTTTTATAGGTGGAGGATGATGCGATTCCACATAATGTGCTTCCAAACGCTACACTTATTATTGATAATACACTCCCAAAATTTATAGGATTTCTGAATTTAAGTGATAATGCTGATAATACTACAGATAAAAGAAGTGTTGAAGAAACACCCGATACTATTCCTATAAGTATAGAGAATGTTAAACTGCTTGAGCCGGAATTTTTCTTTTTATAATTTTGATTATTTTTTTTCATGAAAAAAGCCTCACTTTTCAATACTTTACTTGGTAAAATATATGAAAAGCAAGGCTTTTTTATTACTGATTAAAAATACTTATAAATTATTTTTCTGTTGAGTTTGCGGAGGTTTCATCTGGCAAAAAATCAGAAATATTAACTGAAACGTTTTCTCCGTATTCTTTATAGTTTATTTTTAAAGAAACTGAAAAAACTCTTTTGTAATCATCATTAGTTGCTTGATGTCCTGGAAAATACGGTACTGTATCATAAGCATTCACTGTATAATTTGATTCTCTGCTCAATAAAACGTTTTCATCTGATATAACGTATTTGCAGATTATTTCAGAAATGCTTGTTAGTGATTTTTGCGGTTGCTTCATTCCTGAAAATGAATACAAGTCATCTCCCAATAAGTCGATAAAATATTGATTCAATCCGTCCGTTGCATCAACAGTATACATACATCCATTGGATACTTCTGACTTTTTAATTGACTCAATCTCATCAATATTGAATGATATGGCATCAGAGCACATGAACTGTTTTAATAACGTTTCTTCTGACAAATCTGATAGAATCTTATATTCGTCTGAAATCGTAACGTATGTGTCATCGTAAAAACCTATCCTTAATGAAGAAGGGGTGTTATATACGGTTTGAACAAGTTCACCATTCATAATAACGCTATCAAAGGTAGATTTGCTTTTGTCTATGGAATAACTACCTTGAGCAAACATTATGAGTTCTTCAGATGAATTTTCTTTAACTTCTAAAACAAATGAAGCTTTATATTTTGTTTCAGAATTTGATTTTTCAACAGCTTTTTTTATGATTGAATAATTCTTTTCTGATACTTGGGAACAAGAAGAAAGAATAATGGTGAAAATCAAAATCAAAAATAAAGATATTTTTTTCATATATTTGATATTAATCATCTCTCGACAAAATCTCACCGTTAATGACTTTTTGATATTTTTTCAAGAAGTCGAAAACGGAGGTTGCCTTTACATAATACTTTCCTTCACCATTTAAAGTATAATACGCTTTCGTATTCGTTACACGGTAGAAAATCATTTCAGTAGCTCCGCCCCCTGCATGAATAGTTATTCTGCACATCATGTTTGGATCTTCATCGGCAATTTCATAGTTATCAACCATATATATAAGCAATATAGAGCTATACATATATTTGAAAGATTGAACGTCGATGTTTTTTGAGCTGCCGTTATTAACCAAGGTGACGGACTCAACATCTTCTTTTTCAGCAGAGCCATTTACGTTAAATCTGTATATTTCATTCTGGTATTCTACCTCGATCCAATCAAGATTGTAAACGAAGTTTTTATACAAAAATTGGTTGTTAAAATCCATTACCTGCCAATCAAGCCAATTAACATTTTGAAGCGAGAGGGTAGTAATACAACCTGTACAAAGAATTTCCGTAAGTTTTCCTGAACTGTTGTAAGTATACAAATAAGAATAAGCGTAGTATTCTCCATTTTCCTGTTCATCACTTATGAGAACTCTGGATACTATTGTGTGATTTTTTTTGTTTGAATCTGTATATGGATATGAGTATGATACGTCTAATCTGGGAGCATCAAGTCCATATTTTTTAAGAGTTTCTACATCAAAGCCCTCAATTGTTTCTTTGTTGTATGAAGAAAGCGCTTCTTCAGAAATTCCGTCTATAACA
>JAZRPU010000050.1:0-14127 GCA_045649365.1 Eubacteriales bacterium
TTTAATGGCTTGTATCCTGATTTTTCTATCTCTTACCTCTTGCGAAAATAATCGTGAGGATAAAAACAACCGTGCGGAAAAAGCCTATCTTTCTGAAATATGCAAGCCTACGGAGGCTTCGGGAGTGAATGTGTATTCCTCTGAAAACGCGGTTTCCATGGGTGGAAAGGATTATTTCGGCGGAATTGTTTTTGGAGATTTGTCATCTCCCAATGAGAATTGCAGAATTACCTTTCCTGTTGAAAAAGGAATAAAGAATATAAGCTTTTATTTGGGCAGTACACATTATTCAGGGTCATACGTTAACGGATATGAAACCGTGTCAGTCTACTTGGGAGAAGAAAAGGTTTTGGAAAGAACGGTTTATAATCACGATTTGCCCGAGTTTTGTGTTATTCCCGTTTGGGATTCTGAAAGTATAAGCTTTGAAACGGAGAGCGAAAATATCATTACCGCCGTGGGAGAGCTTACCGCGTGGGAGGGCGACGTTAAGGCGAGCGTTGAATCAGAGGAAAGCGAAAATGAAGCAAATTTGGAAAAATTGCTTTATAAGAACAAGCCATATTTTGCTTCGTCAGAGGAAAATCTTGTTTTTGCTTATTCTGAAAAAGGCGAAACTGTGGAAATGGGTGGTGAGGAATATACCGACGCCATTGCAGTATATCTTCCCAAAATAGAAAAATGGTCAAACGAATACTTTGCATATTTTAATCTGGAGAAAAAATATTCTTATCTTTCTTTTAAAGCCGCTTTGTCGAAAACAGACGAAAACGAGGAAAATTTGTCCCTTGCGGAAGAAAATTCAGAGGAATCTGAAATGAATCTTGCGAAGCTTTCGATTTATTGCGACGATAAGCTTGTTTTCAGCGAAAGCTTTTCGGATTTTTCCGTTCATGAATTTCGTTTGAGCGTTGATGACTGCGGAAAGCTTTGCTTCCTTTGGGAAAGCATGCCTTCTTCTCCGCCTTTGAAAATGTCTGTTGTGAGCATTTATGCGGAAAAATAAAAAAACGTTGATATAATAAAACAGGGCTACTTTGCGGTAGCTCTGTTTTCTTTTTTGCATATTAGTTTAAGAAGAAGGCTTGATATTATAAACGCAAGGCATATTATCTGGTCAGGCGTGAGGTTTAAAACAAATATATTTCTTGATTCTCTAAAAAAATCCTCCAAAAATCTTATTATCCCAAAGCCACTGAAAAATGCACATATTATAAAAGTCTTTTCTTTTTTTGAGTTTAGTAATATTATAAAAAATAAAAGCATTATTACCGAGTCAATCAAAGGGAGGGGAACTTTATTGTTGTTTATCATTACAAAGCAACAACCGTTGAGAAAACACCCTGTTTTGCTTATGGAATATATCAAAGGGTATATTATAGCGAATCTTGACAGTAAATCTGTAAAGCTGAATTTGTATTTTTTGCAATATATTGCTACTACTAAAACGCTCCCTATAATTCCGCCCGAGAATGAATAACCGCTGTTTATAAAATCGTAAAGAGATATTTTACCGTTGGATATTGTCCAAAGCAATTTAGAGCCGAGGGCGAATCCTATAATATTAAGCGCGTAAACGTATATGATATCTAATTTGTCATAGTTCTTTTTTGAGATTTTATAAAAGGGAACAAGGCTTGTTAAAAATGATATACCTATAATTGCCATGTAGGTGGAGATGGTAAAACAACCAAAATTTATTGTTTTCAATTACTTTTCCCTCTCAAAATATTCTTCCAAACCGTAATAGGTTTTTATATATTTTCCCGTAACGATATCTATTCCTTCCGCCCCTTCAAAATCTTCATCGGAGCGTTTTGTTACAACAGGCTTGGCATAGCCAAAGGTTATTAAAATGTCATCTGAATAATTAAAATAAACGAGTATGTTTAAATTACTGTCCAAAGCAAGCTTTTTGCCGATGTATTCGTCTGTTCTTTTTAATTTTTCCTTGTATTCAGAATCACAGATTTTGTCGAATTTTTCGCTGAATTCAACGGAAATGGAACTTGAACTGACCTTTACGGTTTTATCCCCAAAAGTTTCGATGATATAATTGTTAATGTCATTAAGAATATCGTCTGTATGCACAAGAGAATAATATGAAATAGTTTCTGAAATTTTGTCGAAAAAACGTCTGTCTAAATATTCAACTTCAAAAACAACGTTGTCTGACAAGGATTTAACGCTGTATTTGTAATAATATACCCCTTTATCTTTTACCTCGGGAATACACGTTGAGCCATCGCAAATAATCTCGTTTATAAGAATGTGTTCTCCGCTGCTTGTCATTTTAATTATTTCAAATTCAGAATCATATTTGTTTTCCAAAAATGAAATGATTTTCTTTTCTCTGCTTTTCGGTGTGCTTCTGATGGTTAAAGCGTACCCTATAAATAAAACAGATAAAATGGATATTATAATTATCAGATTTCTTTTTTGGGCTTTTGCCTTTTTGGTGCTTTCTTCTTTTTCAATCATTTTCAAGTTCCTTTGAGTTGTTTTTTGCTTTGCTTGCGCAAGTGTTGTTTTTCGGGGATTTATAATATCAACAATTAAACAGATGAACGGAGCTTGTGGAGAAGACGTGATGTAAAAAGGAAAGGAGTACTTTGCCAATAATTTTTTATCGGGAGTACTCCTTTTTCATTTCTTAATATGTGAAATCAGTTTTCAAAAATTTTGTCTGCAAATTCAGACATAATATAAGAAATTTCCAAGTTACCGTTGCGGCATCTGATTTCGTCTATCATATCCTTTGGTGAAGCGTCATGCTTCATGTTAACTGTATATTGAAGCTCGAAAAGTGAGCCAAATTCTCTTGTTTTAATTCTGTGAAGTCTTGTGCTGTTTGTGTATTTCTCGAAGATATCATCGAAAAGATGATTGAAGTTAAGGTCTTCGGGAACTGTGATTCTGAGTTTGATGTTTGTAGGTCTGGGGGAAGCATATTTAATGAGGTTAACAACGAAAAATGCTATAGTCATTATTATAACGAGAAGAGCTGCAAATCCAACGTAACCAATTCCGCATCCGATACCTGCAACGAGGGACAAGAAGATATATGTAAGGTCTTTGGGGTCTGCGGGAGCACTTCTGAATCTTACGATGGAGAAAACGCCCATTGCGCCAATTGCTCTGGCGGTGTTTGCGCTGATTAAAAACATTATTACTGCCATTATAGGAGGCAAAAACAAAAGTGAAAGTGCAAGACTTGAAGAATAGCCTAATTTTTTGTTTGTGAAAATGTAAACAAGGCTTGTGATTATTCCAAGTACTAATGCTGTTCCGATGATGATTAATGCATCGGAAAATGTGTTTGTGTTGGCATCAACAACGGGTGCGAATAACTTATCAATGTTCATGGTTGACTCCTTAAAATTATATTAATTCCTTTTTAGGATTTTTTTTGCAATGTGCCATATATTCTCTTCCGTATTTGGAAAAGCTGGTAGAATATATTTTCAGTTCTGAAAGCACCTTGCACAACCAAAGGGGCATGGCGTTTTCAAACTTTATCTCCATGAGATAGTTTTCGGGAGGTAAAACGTAATTTCCTCCGTCGCCTTCTGCGAAAGAAAGTTTATCCCTGCGGGCAAGTATATTTTGGTCGAAAGTAACGCGGAGTGAAGAATCTTCAATTCCGAACAAGGCGTATCTTTCGTATCTCAAAAATATGTTTGGCTTTATATCGTGAGTGTCGAGATAATATTGAAGTTCATTTACTATCTGACCGTCGGTGCCTTCGGGAAGCTTTCCTGTGCTGTTGAAATATTCACCGTCTGCTCTTGAAAGGGATATGCGCCTTTTGCTGACAACTTTATTTATTTTTTTCTTTATCTCAAGGAAATAGGGAGCTTTTTCGTCGGTAAGGGAATAAGTTCTGAGTCTCATTTTTTCCTTGTAATAAGGTTTAGCGGTGGATAATCTGATGACCGATTCGTTAGGCGTGTCATAATAAATATTGTAAATTGTATAAAATCCACCGTCTTTGCAATATTTATCAGGCTTCATCTTATTTTTCAAAAGAGTCATGAGCAAATTGCCCTGCTCTTTTGTCAATATGTATTTTCTTTCATACCTTTTGAATGTTAATATCGCCAAAGTATGCATCTCCTTTCTTGAAATAATTATACATACATAACCTTAACTTAAACTTAAAACATGAAAATGAGATGAGAATTTGCAAAAAAATGCAAAAAACATTGACAGTAAAAGCAAGATAATGTATTATGTTTAAGGTTTATTTCAGTTTGAAGTGATAGAATCTCTGTTAGAAAATGCGGAAAGGGAAGGGTGCTTATGACAGTTCTCGTTGTTGAAGATGAAAAAAATCTTTCTGACGTTATTTGCAAAATAATGAAAGAGAATAAATATAAATACGATGCTGTATATAATGGCGTTGACGCTTTGGAATATGCCTCCGGTGGAATTTATGACGTGGTCATTCTCGACGTAATGCTTCCCTTGATGGACGGGCTGGAGGTAGTCCGTCGGTTGCGCCGCGAAAAGAATCAAGTCCCGATTCTGCTTCTGACTGCAAGGGATAGTCTGGAAGACAAGGTGAAAGGTCTTGATTCGGGAGCTGATGACTATCTTACAAAGCCATTTGAAACAGATGAGCTTCTCGCGAGAATACGAGCGCTCACAAGAAGAAAAGGCGAGGTTATGGTAAACGAGCTTTGCGTTGAAGACGTAACCCTCGGACTTTCCAATTGTCTTCTTTCAAAAGGCGATAAAAGCGTTAAGCTGGGATTCAAGGAATTTGAAATAATGAAGCTGTTAATGGCAAACCCCAAAAACATAATTCAGAAAGAAGAGCTTCTCACAAAGGTTTGGGGTTACGATTCCGATGCGGAAGACAACAACGTGGAAGTATATATCTGCTTTCTCAGAAAAAAGCTCTCATTTCTCAAATCCAAAATGACTATAGCTACCGTCAGAAAAATCGGATATCATCTTGAAATGACCGAAAAAACATAAAGGCGGTAACGATATGCTCAAAAAACTGAAAATAAAATTTGTGTTCGCAAATTTGTTTTTAATAACTGTAATACTTGTAATCTCTTTTGCCGCTTTATACGTTTCAGCAAAAAGAATTATAGAAGAAGAAAGTGTGTCAGCATTACAATCATTCCTTATTATACCCGAAAAAAATGGTGAAAAACAAGGGGTTGTTGATAAACCTTCTGAAAACAAATTGGAAATTCCTTATTACGAAGACGCGATTGTTAATAAATCATCTCATTTATCCATATTTTGTGTTAAACTTGACAGAACGAATAATATTGTTTCAGTTCATGAATATAAGGAGAATCTCACCTCCAAAAACATAGAGCTTCTTAAAAATTATTCGCATCAAGCGTTATTGGAAAAATCATCCCAAGGGAATACGGGGATATTGAAAGCATATAATTTAAGATACCATATAGTCGAAAGCGCAAGATATAAATACGTTTCATTTTTAGACATGACCTCTGAACAGGAAAATATGTCATCTCTTGTAAAGGGCTTTTATTTCGTTATGGGAATTGCATGGGTAATTGTTATTGCAGTCAGCTTGATTCTTGCGAATATTTCTATCCGTCCCGTTGAAAAGGCGTGGAAACAGCAAAAACAATTTATTGCCGATGCTTCTCATGAACTGAAAACGCCTCTTACGGTTATTCTTGCAAGTACGGATATAATGCTTTCGGAAAAGCAGTCTATAAGCAATGAACAGAAAAAATGGCTTGAATGTACGAAAAACGAAGCTGAACGAATGAAAGAGCTTCTTTCGGGTATGCTCTATCTTGCCCGCTTTGACGACGGGGTTGAAAACCTTGAAAAAAGTCCTCATCGCGTTTTTAATTTAAGCGACGCTCTCATGGAATGCTTGCTTAATTTTGAAATACAATGCTATGAAAAAGGGAAGGTCCTTTCTCAAAACGTTGAGGAAAACGTTTTTGTAAAGGGAAACGAAAGTGAACTTAAACAGCTTGTGGAAATTTTTCTTGATAATGCTTGCAAATATTCCAACGAAAAGGGAGAAATAGCAGTTTCTCTTGAAACGGCGGGAAATAAATGCCTGCTTTCGTTTAAAAACACAGGAACGCCTATCCCACAAAGAGATATACCCCATCTTTTTGAACGGTTTTACCGCTCGAGCGAATCCCGCTCCCGCGAAGAAGGGGGCTATGGATTGGGGCTTTCCATTGCTTCGGCTATTGCGGAAAAGCATGGAACAAAAATTTCCGTTGAAAGCAATTCTTCGGGAACGGAGTTTTCTTTGAAGCTCAATAAAGAAGCTTCATTAACTTGAAAAAACAGTAATTAAAAAGGAGAAAAACATATATGAAAGCTTTGATGAATAATAGAATAGTTCTTCTTTGGGCTTTGGCTTTTTCCTTGCTTTTGTGTTCTTGCGGAAATGAGGAGTTTGCCTTTGTAAACAGCTCCTCTTCATCAGACGAAACCTCTGATTTTTCATCGGAGGAACAAAAATCATCAGAGGAAGCCTCTGAAAGCATTTCTGAATTGGAAGAAAACGTTTCAAAGGAGATATCTCAAATATATGACACTCCCGAGGAATACGTCAGATATGGTCTTGCAGATGCGGTAGAAAAGGCAGAGAAAAGCGTTGTTTCTGTGGCTGTTACGTCTAAACGGTCTGGAGGATTCCTTGGAGAATATACCGTTGAAGAAAACGGAAGTGGCGTTATTATATCTAAAGAGGGTCATATAGCCACTAATTGTCACGTTGTGGAGTTGGCTGAAAAAATCAAGGTTTATCTTTTCGACGGTGAAGAATATGATGCCTCTATAGTTGGAAAGGATTCCAAAACCGACTTGGCAGTAATAAAAATTGAATCGGAATCAGAGCTTGTTCCCGCTACATTTTCTGATTCTGCTACCATAAGGCTTGGGGATTTCGTTTTTGCTGTGGGAAACGCTTTGGGCAAATATAAAGGCTCTGTTACAATGGGAATTATAAGCGCACTTTCAAGAGATGTGGTTGTAAGCGGAGAAAACATGAAAATGCTTCAAACAGATGCGGCTCTTAATTCGGGAAATTCGGGAGGCGGACTTTTTGATTCTCACGGATATCTTGTGGGAATCGTAACCGCCAAGGATTCTGACAGTAGTTCAGAGGGTGTGGGCTTTGCAATTCCTTCCCAAGCGGCAAAGGCAGTCCTTGAAGATATTATGACTCATGGATACGTTACGGGCAGACCGACCTTGGGATTCAGCACGGTTGATATCACAAGTATGCGTGAAGCCGCTTATTACGGAGTAGATTGGATTGGCGTTTATATAAGCAGTGTTGAAGAGGGTAGCTTCGGAGAAACCGCGGGACTTAAGTCAAGAGATTATATCTATTCTGTAAACGAAGAGGTTATAACCACAACGGACAGACTTGAGGAGATACTTGAAGAAAGCAAAATCGGTGACACGTTGCTTTTGGAAATATGGCGCGGTAATGATTCTATAGACGTTATTCTCATGATAGGGGAAGACGTTGGCTGATAAAATTTATTTACAAATAAAATAATTCTAAAGTGAAATAATCCTCTCTATGTGGGGCAAAATACATTTGCAATGCATAGGGAGGATTTATAATGTATAACAAAGTCGAAATATGCGGAATTAACACTTCTAAACTCAAGGTATTGTCGGAAGAAGAAAAAAATGAGCTTATGAAGAAAACGAAAAATGGCGACATCGTGGCAAGAGAGACTTTGATTAATGGTAATTTGCGATTGGTTTTAAGTGTTTTGCAGGGATTCCAGAATCGCGGAGAAAACCCCGACGATTTGTTTCAAGTGGGGTGTATTGGACTGATAAAGGCAATTGACAACTTTGATATATCTTTAGACGTTAAGTTTTCAACCTACGCTGTTCCGATGATAGTGGGAGAAATAAGACGTTACCTCAGAGATAATAACGCTATAAGAGTTTCACGCTCTGTGCGGGATTTGGCATATAAAGCACTTCAGGCAAAGGAGGAGCTTCAGACAAAGCTTTCCCGCGAGCCTACCAACGTGGAAATAGCAAATCATTTATCAGTTTCCGTTGAAGCGGTGGTGAATTCATTGGAGGCGATAGTTGACCCGATTTCTATTTTCGAGCCTGTTTATTCAGATGGAACGGATTCAATTTATCTTCTCGACCAGATAAGTGATAAAAAGAATACAAGCGAAAAATGGATAACAGATATCGCTCTTTCCTCTGCTTTTAACAAGCTTTGTAAAAGGGAAAGGGATATTATTAATTTGAGATTTTTCAAGGGGAAAACTCAAACGGAGGTAGCTTCTGAAGTCGGAATATCTCAAGCACAAGTTTCGAGAATTGAAAAAAGTGCCTTGGAACACATGAGAGCAGAGCTTTAGCAGATTTTTAAAATATAGGTTTCCAAGCTGTTTAAAAATAAATCGGGTCGGAAAAACTGCCCCGATTCAGACTACTGACAAACCCGCCTTTTTAGGCGGGTTTTAATCATATAAAAAGGAATTTCATTATTTATCTATAAATTTAAAGCACGGAAAGATATCTGTCACCTGTATCGGGAAGAAAAACAACTATATTTTTATTTTCGTTTTCTTCTTTCAAGGAAGCTTGTATTCCTGCAAAAAGTGCTGCTCCCGACGAGATACCCGTTAAAATTCCTTCACATTTTCCCAAGTCTTTAAGCGTGTTGAAGGCTTCTTCTGTACTTACGGTGAAAACTTCATCGTATATTTCCACGTTTAAAACCTTCGGTATGAATCCCGCACCGATTCCTTGAAGCTTATGAGCTCCCGATTTCCCTTCTGACAAAACGGGAGAATCTTTTGGCTCAACAGCAATTACTTTAATTTCAGGATTCTTCCCTTTGAGGTATTCGCCCGTTCCCGTTATCGTTCCACCCGTTCCAACTCCCGCAACGAATATATCCACCGTTCCATCTGTGTCTTCCCAAATTTCAGGACCTGTTGTTTCAAAATGTGCTTTGGAATTTGCTTTGTTTTCAAATTGATTTGGAATGAAAGCTTTGGGATAATGATTCTTTAATTCCTCCGCTTTTTTAATAGCTCCTGCCATTCCAAGCGAGCCTTCTGTTAAAACAAGATCTGCGCCGTAAAGGCGCATCAAAGCTTTGCGCTCTTCTGACATGGTTTCGGGCATAACGATTATAGCTTTATATCCTCTTGAGGCGGCGACGGAGGCAAGTCCTATTCCTGTGTTTCCCGAGGTCGGCTCGATAATTACCGTGTCTTTATCAATAAGCCCTTGCTTTTCTCCCTCGTTGAGCATATATAAAGCCGCTCTGTCCTTTGCAGAGCCTGTGGGATTGAAATATTCTAATTTGGCAAAAAGCTTTCCCTTGCTTTTGTAGAGCTTTTCAATGTTATTAAGGCGTAAAAGCGGTGTTTTTCCTATAAGCTCTTCTACATTGTTGTATATTTTCATTTCAGTTCTCCAATATTTGTGCTTTTCTTTTTATAAGCTCGGTTGATAAAATTTCTTTTTGTGCGTTTTCAAACCCAACCCTTGATATCGTGTCTGAAAAACGCTCTCCCGCAATGCCCTTTTCCTTGAAGAAAAGAATTGCAGATTCAACTACGGTCAAAACGTCATCTTCTGTGTATAAAAAAGCATCAAGGGGGATTCCCTTGGCGGTTTTCTTTCCCCATCTGCCACCAATGAAAATTTTATATGCACTTTTGAATTGGTCAAAAGCTCCAAATGGGCATTTTGATGCACATCTTCCGCAATGGTTACATTCTTCGGTAAGGGAAATTTTACCGTTTATTACTGTGGCACATTTTATAGGACAGCTTTTTTCAATAATACATGATTTGCACCCTTTACATTTTTCAAAATCAATGGAAACAACCTTTTGACCCACAATCCCCAAATCATTCAAATCCGGCTTCACACAGCTATTTGGACATCCACCAACTGCTATTTTGAATTTATGAGGTAGCTTGACGTTGTTGTATCCCTCAAAGATTTCTTTATGTATTCGCTCTGAAAGGGAAAACGTATCAATAAGTCCATATTGGCAAGTCGTTCCTTTGCATGAAACTATTGGGCGTACCTTTGGCCCTGTTCCACCTGTTTTCATTCCCCGCTCATTTAGAAATTCACTCATCGCTTCAATGTTTTCAAAGGGAATATGTTGTATTTCAAAGGTCATTCGTGATGTGAGGGTGACGTATCCGTTTCCAAAACGCTTTGCACATTCTGCCACAGCCTCCATTTGCTCTGCGGTGACTCTTCCGTTTATGGTAAGAACTCTCGCGTTGAAATGTTTGCCAGTTGTTTTGTCTATTAAAAAGCCTTTTCCTTTTACCGCTGCAATCTCTTCCGCGGAAGGAGTTTTATATTCTGTGTTGTACATAATAACCTCTCTTTGTAAAAACGAATCTTATCAAATATATAGTACCACGATGAGAAAAAATAGTCAATATTTTTTATTTTCATTTTTGACTTGAAAAACAAATAAAACTATGGCATAATTAACGAGGAATAAGAATTGGAGGTTGCCGTGAAAGCAGGACTTGTTATGGAAGGCGGAGCAATGCGCGGAATGTTTACTGCAGGAGTTTGCGACGTTTTTATGGAAAAGGGGATAGAATTTGACGGTGCGGTAGGCGTTTCTGCGGGCGCGGCTTTTGGCTGTAATTATAAATCACGTCAAAAAGGCAGGGCTATAAGATATAATATGCGCTTTTGCGGTGATAAGAGATATTGGTCAATATGCTCTCTTTTGAAAACGGGAGATATTTTCAACGCTGATTTTTGCTATAATAAGCTTCCAAATGAGCTTGACTTATTTGACGTGGAGGCATATAACAATAATCCTTTGGAATTTCATCTTGTTTGTACGGAGGTATTAAGCGGAAAGCCTTTTTATAAAAAATGCGACGATGGCGCGGAGTCGATTAAATGGATGCGGGCGTCCGCTTCAATGCCAATGGTATCGAAGCCCGTGGAGATAAACGGAAAGAAATATCTTGATGGTGGTATTGTTGACGCTGTCCCGCTTAAATATTTTGAAAGCATTGGCTACGACAGAAACGTTGTGATTTTAACTCGTCCGAGAGAATACGTTAAAAAGAAAAGCTCATTTTCTTTTTTGTTAAAGCTTTTGCTTAAAAAATATCCCGCTATTTATGAGGGAATGAAAAACAGACATATTATGTATCTTGACACAATGAACTACATAAATGAAAAAGAAAAAAGCGGGGAGATTTTTGTTATCAGACCAAAGTCCACTCTCCCTGTAGGGCGCATGGACAGGAACCCCGAAAATCTGAAAAAAGCTTATGACCTTGGACGCGAGGCGGCTTTGATTCGAATTGAAGAAATTAAAAGCTTTTTGGAAAACTAAATCCAAAAGGCTTTTTTATTGACTTTTTTTGGGGATATCTCTGTTTTAAAAAAATATTATGCGCTTTTGTGAGCTTTTTTGATTTGTATTTTTAAAAAACAAAAAAATCTATTGACAAATCTCTTTTAAAGTGATATAATACGCTTGTAATATAACAAATGTTATACGAAAAGAGGGGAAATATGCCGCCCAAAGTTAAATTCACAAAAGAACAAATTATAAAAGTAGGGCTTGATATTGTCAGAACAGAAGGAGAAGAGGGTATAAGCGCAAGAGCTGTAGGAAAAATTCTTGGTTCTTCTTCTCAACCGCTGTTTTCATATTTTGAAAACATGAAGGATTTGAAAAAAAGTGTTCTTGATGAAGCGAAAAAGCTTTATTCTGAATATATTTTAAGGGGCCTGTCTGAAAATTTGCCTTTCAAATCTGCTGGTATGAAGCATATAGAATTTGCAAATGATGAACCTGAACTTTTTATGTATCTGTTTATGACAGATAGAGGAGAAAAAACATCCCCTCATTTCCTTTTCAAAAACGGAATAAATTATGAAAACGTTCTTGAATCTCTTGAAAAAAGCTGGAATTTAGAAAAAGAAAAAGCAGAAAGAGTTTATAATCACATTTCTGTATATACTCACGGACTCGCGATTTTGTTTGCTCAAAAAACGAATATATACACGTTGAAAGAGGCAGAGGAAATGATAATCCACGTTTTTAAGGCGTTGATAAAAGAAGAAATGGGAGAATGACATGGAAAAACAAAAAATAATAAAAATAGAATCTCTTAATAAAAGCTATGGAGAATTAAAGGCGGTGAGCAACCTTTCACTCTCTGTGGAAAAAGGAGAGCTTTTTGCTTTTCTCGGTGTTAACGGTGCAGGAAAATCCACTACAATAAATATAATGTGCGGAAGATTGAAAAAAGACAGCGGAAAGGTTGAGATAGACGGCTTTGATTTAGACGAAAAAAGCAAAGAAGTTGGGAAAAGTCTTGGTGTTGTTTTTCAAAGCTCTGCATTGGATAATCCATTAACGGTTATTGATAATCTTGAAAGCAGAGGCGCGCTTTATGGAATGGGAAAAAAGGAGCTTGATGCGAGAATAGACGAATTATCAGAACTTCTTGATTTTAAATCCCTTTTCAAAAGACCGTTAGGAAAGCTTTCGGGCGGTCAAAAACGAAAGGTGGATATTGCGAGAGCCCTTATTCACCGCCCGTCTATATTAATTCTTGACGAGCCTACAACGGGTCTTGACCCGCAAACAAGAAAAACGCTTTGGGAGGTTATACGGAAGCTACGGGAAAAAGAGGGAATGACTGTTTTCCTCACTACTCATTACATGGAGGAGGCGGCGGAAGCTGACCATATTGTTATCTTGGATAGCGGAAAAATAGTAGCGGGCGGAACTCCTCTTGAATTGAAAAATCAATATACGGGAGATTTTGTTTCCGTTTACGGTGCTTATGAGAGCGATATGGAAAAATTAGGCGTTAAATATGAACGTATCAGAGATGGTTTCAGATTTTCCGTAAAGGACACAAAAGAAGCCACTGAACTCATTGTAAAGTATCCCGAAATATTCAACGATTATGAAATAACAAAAGGAAAAATGGATGATGTATTTTTGGCTGCAACGGGAAAAAAGCTTTCGGGAGGAGATGAAAAATGAGAGAGCTTAAAGCATTGATAAAAAGAAACGTAAAACTGTTTTTTATGGATAAGGGAGTGTTTTTCACATCTCTCATAACCCCTGTTATTTTGCTTGTGCTTTATGCAACGTTTTTGAAAAACGTGTATGAGGGAAGCTTTTCCGAGGCTATTCCTCCCACGTTAATGCTTCCCGACGGATTAATGGATGGACTTGTGGGAGGACAGCTTATATCGTCAATTCTTGCGGTATCTTGTGTTACAGTTCCTTTTTGCTCAAATATGATAATGGTGCAGGATAAGGCCGGCGGTATTATTTGGGATTTCGTTGTGACTCCCGTTAAAAGCTCTTTGGTGGCGTTGAGCTATTATTTTTCTACGTTTATATCAAGCCTTATTATCTGCTTTGGCGGTATGGCTGTTTGCCTTGGGTACGTAGCGGCTGTTGGTTGGTACATGAGCGCATCAGATGTTTTGATGTTATCTCTCGATGTGGTTTTGATGGTTACTTTTGGAACAGCTCTTTCTTCGATTGTCAGCTATTTCTTATCATCACAAGGTCAGATATCTGCTGTGGGAACTATCGTAAGTGCGGGGTATGGATTTATTTGCGGAGCATATATGCCCATTTCTCAATTTTCTCCCGCTTTGCAAAAAGTGATTTCTTTCCTCCCCGGAACTTATGGCACGTCTTTGGTGAGAAACCATTCCATGAACGGTGCTTTAGCCGAAATGGAAAAAGAGGGCGTTCCTGCAGAAGCCATTGAAGCTCTCAAAGACGTGGTGGATTGCAATTTGTATTTCTTTGAAAAAAAGGTAAGCATTTCATCAATGTTTTTTGTTCTTGGCTCTGTCACGTTGGCTTTAGTGCTTATTTATGTGATTATGAATATGAAAAAGCGATTTTCAAAATAATTGAACCTTTGTATTGACATTGTTTTTTTGCGGTGTTATAATGTGCCCGTGAAGCGTTTTCAAAAAACGCTCATAGGGCGCATTTTGCGTTTATTGATTTTGGCGGAGGTGTTACCTTTGGAAATTATTGTTGCGGGAAACGGAAAAGTTGGAGAAGCTCTTGTTAAACAGGAAGGTAAAGGCCAAAATCAGGACAGCAAAGCCACT
>JAZRPU010000051.1:0-7337 GCA_045649365.1 Eubacteriales bacterium
ATCATTCTGAAGAGGAGAACATTCCTATGATTGACTCTGTAGCTGATAATTTCAGAACGTTTTATCAGATTTTCGTCGGCTCTTTTTCTGATTCTAACGGAGATGGATTCGGAGATATAAGAGGAATAATAAACCGAATGGATTATCTCAACGATGGTAATATTAATTCGGGTAAAAGTCTTGGCGTTCAAGGAATATGGCTTTCTCCTATTTTTTCTTCATCTTCCTATCATAAATACGATGCAAACGATTATTACAAAATCGACTGGAGATTCGGCGAAGAAAAAGACTTGAAAGAGCTTATAGACCTTTGCCATTCAAGAAACGTTAAGTTGATTTTAGACCTTGCTATTAACCATACGTCAAGTAAACACGAATGGTTTTTACAATTTAAAGAAGCGCGCATGAACGGTGACACGGAAAATAAATATTACGATTATTACTCTTGCGTGACTACTGAAGAAAAACAAGGCGGTATATCATATCAAAAAATCGCGGGTGTGGATTGTTGGTATGAATGTAATTTTTCGGGAGATATGCCCGAATTGAATTTTGACAATGAAGAAGTAAGAAAAGAAACTCTGGATATTGCGAAATATTATCTTGATTTGGGCATTGATGGATTCAGATTTGATGCAGTTAAATATATATATTACGGAAATACCGAAAAATCTGCGGATTTTTGGGAATGGTACATGTCTGATTTGAGAAAAATAAAACCCGATATATATTGTGTTGGCGAATGCTGGTCCGGAGAAGCGGAAATCCTTGAGTATTACGAGGAATTAAATTGCTTTAATTTTGCAATGGCTCAAGCGGAAGGAACGGTGGCATCAGCCGCAAAAGGAATGGATATTTCCAAATATACAAAGTATATAGAAGCTTTTCAGAAAAAAGTTGTTTCCAAAAACCCCAACGGAATGGTAATGGGTTTTCTTTCCAACCATGATATGGATAGAATAGCAGGCTCATTTGTTACAGAAAATAATATGCGTATGGCGGCAAATCTGTATTTGCTTTGTTCAGGTTCTCCTGTTATTTATTATGGTGAAGAAATTGGTATGAAAGGCTCTCGCGGTAGTGAAAATACCGATGCCAACAGAAGACTTGCTATGATTTGGGGCGATGAAGATAAGGTTAAAGACCCTGTGGGCTCAACCTATTCTGCGGATAAACAGATTAAAACAAACGTTTCTTCTCAAATAAATGATGAAACCAGTCTTTATAATTATTATCGTAAGTTGATTTCTATTCGTCACAAATATGAAGCGATTCCAAGAGGAAACTATAAAGCGGTTTCTTGCGGTAAAAAGAATCTGGGCGGTTTCCTTATTGAATACAAGGGAGAAAATCTTTTGCTGATTCATAATAATTCCACGGAGGAAATTTCTTACGATTTAAGCACCTGTAAAGATATTTCAGGCTTCTCTTGCGAAAAGCTTTGCGATTATATTGGAGTAGGCGAGGCAAAGCTTGAGGGGAATCTTCTTACTGTTGGTCCACAAACAAGTGTAATTATCAAATGAACGTGTTTTGAAGATGTCAGTGAAAATCCTTTTTTTGAATTGTATTTGTTAATAAGTTCGTCAATTTGACGAAAAACGAGGGAAAATATAAAATGATATTGACAGAATAGGAAAAACATGGTATAATTACCCAACACTAAAGTGCCTAAAGGCACAAAAAATAAAAATTATTTAAGGAGGTTTACTTTATGAAAATGAGTAAAATCTTATCACTCGTTTTGGCAGCTCTTATGCTCGTTGCATGTCTTGCTTCCTGCACAGGCGGAGATGAAAGCGCAGCTTCTACAGATGCTTCCAAAGGCGACGCATCAACAGATCCTAACGCTGCTCTCGCAGGAACTTATGATATCACATTGTGGGTTTCTGAAAAAGAAGGCGTTGATGCTTTGACAAAAGAACAAATTAATGCTTTCATGGCAGCTAACCCCGGTATCGTTATTAACGCATCCGTAGAAGGCGTTACTGAAGGCGATGCAGGCTCTAAAGTTGTTGCAGACGTTGCTTCTGCTCCCGACATTTACTGCTTTGCACAAGACCAGCTCGCTCGTCTTGTTCAGGCTTCTGCTCTTTTAGCTCCCGGTCAGAACGCTCAACAGACAATCAAAGATAACAACGACGTTGGTTCCGTTAATGCAGCTTCTGTCGCTGGAACTATCTACGCTTATCCTTTGACAAGCGACAACGGTTACTATATGTACTACAACAAGAGCATCATCTCTGAAGAAGATGCTAAATCCATGGAAAAGCTTATCGCAGCTTGCGAAGCTAACAACCTCAAATTCCGTTTTGCTCTTGAAAACGCTTGGTATACAGCTTCTTTCTTCTTTGCAACCGGCTGTAAATCCAACTGGTCCATGGACACAGAAGGACAATTCACAACAGTTGATGATGACTTCAACTCTGCAGCAGGTCTTGCAGCTATGAAAGGTATGCAAAAACTTGCTCAATCCACAGCTTATGACAGCGACGCTGACAGCTTTGCAGATGCAGGGGTTATGGTTACATGTATCTGGAATGCTACAACAGCTCAAGAACACTTCGGTGATAATCTTGCAGCAGCAAAACTTCCTTCTTTCGAAGTAGATGGAAAATCCTATCAGCTCGGTTCTTTCTCCGGCTACAAACTTATGGGTGTTAAACCTCAAACAGATGCTAAAAAAGCAGCTGTTCTTTCTCTCCTTGCTCAATACCTCACAAACGAGGAATGCCAAAAAGCAAGATATGAAAAATTCCAATGGGGTCCCTCCAACAAAGCAGCTCAATCTTCTGACGCTGTAAAATCCAACATTTCTCTTAACGCTCTTAACGCTCAAAACGAATTTGCAGTTCCTCAAGGCCAAATCCACGGTTCTTGGTGGGATATCGCAAAAGTTCTTGGCGCAGACGCTAAAGCAGCAACATCTGATGCTGACCTTCAAGCAGCTCTTGATTCTTACAAAAAGTCTATCGACGGTTTATTCACTATGACTGAAGAACAGAAAAGAGCTTGGGGCGTTATCGGTGGTATCTGTGGAACAAACTGGGATACAGACTTCCCCATGACAGAAGACCCTGCAGGAACTTACACTTCTGAAGTTCTTGACCTCAAAGCAGGCGAACAATACAAAGTTCGTCAAGGCGCATCTTGGGATGTTAACTTTGGTTTGGAAGGCTTTAATGCTGCAACAAACTTCACTGTTGAAGCAGACGGCAAATACAAAGTTCAACTCGTTTGGGACGGTGCACAAACAGGTACAGTTACTCTTATTCCTGCTGAATAATTGAAAACACGGGTCGCGGTGAGCCAAAAGGCTCACCACGCCCTTTGAATTAAAAGGCATTGTTAGCCGTATATCTTGACAACAGTTGTCTTGAGCTTCGACCGACAATGCTTTCTTATTTACAATAAGGAGTTAGTATAAACTCAGTTTATATTTTTGCTTATGAAAAGATTGACAGATTTAGAATATTTAAAGCTGAATAAATTTCAAGCTTTTTTATACAATATCAAGCTGTTCTTTTTGGCTATTCCCGCTTGGTTTGCAAATCTTGGAAAATCTATAGTTCAATTTTTTGTAAAATGCGGACAATCAATAAAGAATGGTTTTTTAGACATAATTACAACGTTTACTAAAGGAAATTGGGCTGTTAAGCTTTCTTTCTTGATTTTTGGTTTTGGCAATTTCTACTACGGACAATTTTTGAGAGGCGCTCTTTTCCTTCTCTTTGAAGTAGTGTTTATTGGATATATGCTCGTTCCCAGCGGCGGTATTTATTGGATTAAAAAATGCAACTGGTTTCAAACGGGCGAAACTATAGGTACTGTTCAGGGTAAATTTGAAAATGACCCTATTTTTGATACTCAAGTTTGGGTTAGTGGTGATGACTCTGTTAAAGTTTTGCTTTACGGTCTTCTTTCCGTGATTTTTATTATTGCTTTTATTTATACATGGCGACTTCAGGTTAAACAATGTCGAATTTGCATGGATATTACAGCAAGCGGTAAAAAAGTTAAATCCGGCAAGGATGATATGAAATCACTCCTTGATGACCAGTTCCACAAAACTCTTTTATCTTTGCCTATAACAGGTATTCTTCTTTTCACCGTGCTTCCCATCGTTTACATGGTGCTTATAGCTTTCACAAGCTATGATGCAAAGCACGATGGATATTCAAACCTTTTCAGCTGGGTTGGACTTGACCATTTCAACGAGCTTTTCAACTTTGGAAAAGGCGGTTTGGGTCTTGCTTTCGGTGAAATTCTTTCCTGGACTCTCATGTGGTCATTCTGCGCAACGTTTACAAACTATTTCCTTGGAATGTTCGTTGCAATTATGATAAACAAAAAAGGAATTAAATTCAAAAAGTTCTGGAGAACAGTGCTTGTTATGACTATTGCTATTCCCCAGTTCGTTTCCTTGCTTTACGTTTCAAAGCTTTTCAACTCCACAGGTGTTATAGGAAAGCTTCTCATTGAATGGGAATGGCTTCCTGATTCCTTGTTAGCTACAAAACGTTCACTTTGGGAAAATCCCACTACTGCAAAAATACTTCTTGTAATCATCAATATTTGGATTGGTATTCCTTATATGATGCTTATGGCAACGGGTATTCTTATGAATATTCCCGATGACCTTTATGAATCTTCGAAGATTGACGGTGCAAACGTTTGGCAACAATACACGAGAATTACTCTCCCTTATATGCTTTTCGTTACCGGCCCTTATCTTCTCACCAGCTTTGTAAATAACCTTAACAACTTCAACGTTATTTACCTTTTGACTAACGGTAACCCCATTAATACAGACATTGGTACTGCGGGCGGTGTTTCTGTCGGCTCTACGGACTTGCTCATAACGTGGCTTCACAGAATGACGTTAGGAAGTGCCGATACACAATATTACATGGCTTCAGTAGTTGGTATCATGGTGTTCCTTGTTGTTGCTATACTGTCGTTGATTGTGTATAACGTGATCCCATCAACTAAAAATGAGGAGGATTACAAATAATGAATAATACAAACCAAATTAAAAAAACAGGTCTTGGCGCAAAAGCAAGTAAGAGATTGGGAAACTTTATCATCTATGCTGTGCTTTGCATAATTACTGTTGTTTGGCTCTTCCCATTCTTTGGAATCGTTCTTGAATCCTTTAAAACGGAAACAAAAATGCAGACAACCTATTTGATTCCTAAAGAATTTGGTTTTGATAACTATATCAGACTTTTTAAGGAAACAGACTTCTTAAAATGGTTTATCAACACAGGAATAATGGGCGTTGCAACAGCATTTTTCCAAACTATATTCATTCTTATGATGAGCTATACCTTATCAAGACTCAGATTCAAGGGAAGAAAGCTTCTCATGAACATTATGCTCATTTTGGGAATGTTCCCCGGATTCCTTACGATGATTCTTATTTATAAGGTGTTTTCAGATTTAGGCCTTACAATGGAAATGGCACCTGTTGGACTTATTATCGTTTATTGTGCCAGCTCGGCTATGGGATATTACGTTTCAAAAGGTTTCTTTGATACTATCCCCAAAAGCCTTGATGAAGCTGCCCGCGTTGACGGTGCAACCCGTTTCCAAGTGTTTTATAAGGTTATAATGCCACTTTCAAAGCCTATTATTATTTACACAATTCTTATGGGCTTTATGGCTCCTTGGGGCGATTTTATGCTTTCCAGCTATCTTATTCACGAGAACAGCCAAGGAATGAGCGTTGCGGTTGGTATGTATGAATGGCTTTCCAAAACTAATATGAATACACATTACACCATGTTCTGTGCTGCTGGCGTTGTAGTAGCTTTACCCGTTACAACAGTATTCCTCCTTTTGCAGAAATACTACGTTGAGGGTGTAACAGGCGGAGCAGTAAAAGGATAAGGGATTATAGGAGATTATTATGGCTACTGTAAAATTAACTAACGTAAAAAAAGTATATGGCAAAGATACTGTTGCAGTTCAGGATTTTAATCTTGATATTGCCGATAAAGAGTTTATTGTTTTCGTTGGCCCTTCGGGTTGTGGTAAATCCACTACGTTGAGAATGATTGCAGGTCTTGAAGAAATTTCGGGCGGTACTGTTGAAATTGACGGTGTGGTTGTGAACGACCTCCAGCCAAGAGATAGAAACATTGCAATGGTTTTCCAAAACTATGCTTTGTATCCTCACCTTACTGTTTTTGAAAATATGGCTTTCAGCTTAAGACTTAAAAAAGTTCCTAATGACGTTGTTTATGAAAAAGTAACTCAAGCAGCTGAAATTCTTGGAATTACAGAATATCTTGCAAGAAAGCCCCGTGCTCTTTCAGGCGGTCAAAGACAGCGTGTTGCTATCGGTCGTGCTATGGTAAGAGATAGTAAGGTTTTCCTTATGGACGAACCTCTCTCCAACCTTGACGCTAAATTGAGAAACCAGATGAGAGCAGAAATTATTCTTCTCCGTCAGAAGATAGACACAACGTTTATCTACGTTACTCACGACCAGACAGAAGCAATGACTTTGGGTGACCGTATTGTTATTATGAAAGACGGATTCATTCAACAAGTAGGAACTCCTACTGAAGTGTTTGATATGCCTGTTAACATCTTCGTTGCAGAATTTATCGGCGCACCTAAAATGAATACTTTCAAATCAAATCTTGTTTATGATAACGGAAAATATTTTGTTACCCCATACGGAGCAAAAATTGAAGTTACAGGTAAGAAGGCTGAAATGCTCAAAGCGAAGAACGTTGGCTCTCGCGAGATAATTTTGGGTGTTCGTCCCGAACACTTTGTTCTTTCCAATGCTTCTGACCCCAAAGCAATTCCTTGCAAAATTGTTGTTAATGAAATGATGGGTAGTGAGCTTCATATTCACGGTATTGAGGAAAACGGTGAAAGAATTATCGTTCGTATTCCTACAATTACTCTTGAAGATGAACAACGCGCAGCCCTTACTTACGGAAGCACAATTTACGTTACTTTCGAAAGCAAGGTTATGCATTTCTTTGACATTGAATCTGAAAAGAACCTTCTCGTTTAATTTGTTGATTCATTTTATTTAAAAAGTAAAAAGCCGCAGAAAGTGAAATTGAATTCGCTTTCTGCGGTGTTTTTGTTTTAATCTAATTGTATGAAAGGGAGAGAAACAAGGCTTTCAGAGGATTCTTCCTCGCTTATTTCTGATTCTTCATCGGAAACGTAAGAATCACCTTCTTCGTTTTCTTGTGATTCTTGAAAATTGCTTGTATCTTCATTGTTGGGGAATAAATCCCTCTGACATGAAGAAATGAAAATTACACATAGAGATAAAATAATAAGTATTGTTAATTTTGGTTTTGTCA
>JAZRPU010000052.1:0-3154 GCA_045649365.1 Eubacteriales bacterium
CCTTGACTTTTGTGAACAGTAATAGCATAAGAATGAACTAAATCTTCAAGGTATGGAAAGTCATAAACCACAATCCTTCCCTCAAAATCTACCTCCATATATTCTTCATCAGGATATATTCTGAGTATTCTTCCCATATCCCCGTTGAAGATCCCCTGCCCTTCTTCGTCTTCTTTTGTCCAAGGAATATCGTAGTTATTTCTTGTTTGCATTACTCTATCGCCCTCACGAAAAATAACGCCCCTGAACTCAAATTCTCTTTGTCTGATTGTTTTTGGATTAAACCTTTCTTGAAGAAGCGAATTTAAAGATTTTGTTCCAAGATACGATTTTCTTGTTGGAGTTATAACCTGAATATGCTCGTTAGGGTCAAATCCAAAAGCTTGGGGAATTCTTTTATGAGCTAAATCCACAATGAGCGAAGCAATTTTATCTTCACGGTTACAGTCTAAAAAATAAAAATCCGAGTTTTCATTTGAATAGCTCAAATCCTCACCATTGTTGATTCTATGAGCATTCATAACGATTTTACTTTCCTTTGCTTGTCTGAATATCTCTGTTAAACGAATCACAGGAACAGCTTCCGAAGAAATAATATCTTGAAGAACTTTCCCCGCTCCAACAGGTGGAAGCTGGTCTACGTCGCCAATCATTATCAAATAAGTTCCGGGTCTGATTGCAGAAAGAAGAGCTTTCATCAAAACCGCATCAACCATTGACATTTCATCTATGATTACCGCTTTCGCCGATAAAGGATCTCTTTCGTTTTTGGTAAAGAGCAATTTACCGTTTTCGCTATATTCAGGTTGAAGCAATCTATGTATTGTTTTGGCATTATAGCCCGATGCTTCAGACATTCTTTTTGCCGCTCTTCCTGTTGGTGCGGCTAATGCAAAAGTAATTTTTAAAGAATTAAATATAGATAAAATAGCGCGAATAACAGTTGTTTTTCCCGTTCCCGGACCGCCTGTAACAACGGTAACACCTGAAGTTACAGCTGTTTTTATTGCTCTTTTTTGTTCTTCTGCATATATGCATTGATTGACAGATTCAAGACGACTGATTTCTTCTTCAACGCCAGAAATTCTATATGACTGTTCATATTCATTCAACAGCAAAATTTTATCAGCTATATACTTTTCACATTCAAAAAGATATTTTAATGCCACACATTCTGTTTCATCTACTTTAAATAAAACAATTTTCCCAATAAAAGCAAGATTTGAAAGACACTTTTCTATTTTATCAGTCATGCTTTCACATTCTTCAAATTCAAGTTCTCCAAAAAGTCGCGTTACAGCAAGTGGTACAAAAAGCTTTTTGGGAATATAGCAATGGCCATGTTCTGACATGGAATATTGAAGATAATAACATATCCCCGCTTCCAATCTTTCAGCTGAAGTAGAGTTAAATCCATGTTGAAGAGCTATTTTATCTGCAACGCCAAAAGAAATGCCTCTGAATTCCTCACAGAGACAATAAGGGTTATTCTCAATTATCTGTATAGCAACAGCTCCATACTTACTGCAAATTTTCGCTGCCATATCAGCGCCAAACAAAGAGTTACAATAAATCATAACCTTATGAAGCTCAAATTTTTCTCTGTAGTCTATTCCTATTGCTTCAGCAGCTTTGCGAGATATGCCTTTTATCTCGCAAAGCCACATGGGGTTATTTTCCATTACATTTAACGTATCATCGCCAAAACGATCTACAATTCTTCTTGCAATAACAGGGCCAATCTTTTTTATTACTCCCGAAGAAAGATATCTGAAGATTGATTCAGCATCTGACGGGAAATCTCTTTCGAAAGATTCTACGGCAAACTGCATTCCAAATTCAGTATTATTTTCCCACTTTCCTTTAAAAAGGCAACGTTCTCCCTCATAAAGCAAAGGTAATATACCAACTACTGTAACGCATTCATCAATATATACCTTTTGATTTATGACGTTTAGATATTCTTCATCGGGAATAACGTAACAAACGGTATAACCGTTTTCGGGATTTGAAAATCGAATTCTTTCTACAGTCCCTTTAAATTGTTCCATATGAATCCTTTTTATTTATTTCTGCTTAAGCATGCTGCTTTAACAGCATCAGCCATATCTGTTTTTTCCCATTCAACGCCAAGGTCTTCTCTTCCGAAATGTCCATATGCAGCGAGTTTTTGATAGATAGGTCTGCGAAGCTTCAATTTGTCAATAATAGCTGCGGGACGCATGTCAAAAATTTCATTTACAACATCTGCCAAAACGTCATCAGATACAACGCCAGTGCCTCTTGTATCAACCAATACAGAAAGAGGTCTTGCTACACCGATAGCGTATGCAATCTGAACTTCACATTTTTTTGCCATTCCAGAAGCTACGATGTTTTTGGCAATATATCTTGCCATATATGCAGCGCTTCTGTCAACTTTAGTAGGATCCTTTCCGGAGAAAGCTCCGCCTCCATGACTTGCATATCCGCCATAAGTATCAACGATAATCTTTCTTCCAGTAAGTCCGCTATCGCCCATAGGTCCACCAACAAGGAATCTTCCTGTGGGATTTACATATATCTTTGTATTATCGTCAATAAGTTTAGAGTCAACAACTGTATTAATTACGTTTTCGATAATATCTTTACGGATTGTTTCAAGTTCAACATCCGCAGAATGTTGAGAAGAAACAACTATACTATCAATTCTTGTAGGTTCTCCGTCAACGTATTCAACAGTAACCTGTGTTTTACCGTCAGCACGCAGATAAGGAAGCGTTCCATTTTTACGAACTTCAGTCAATTTAAGTGCAAGCTTGTGAGAAATTGCAATTGGCATTGGCATGAGATTATCGGTTTCATCACATGCAAAGCCGAATACCATACCTTGATCTCCAGCACCTGTATCATACTTATCTGTCATTTCTCCACGTTTTGATTCTAACGCTTTATCAACACCCATTGCAATATCGGGAGATTGTTCATGAATAGCTGTAATAACACCGCAAGTTTCGCAGTCGAAACCTTTTTCGGAAGAATCATATCCAATTTCTTTAATTGTTTTTCTGACAATTCCTTGAACGTCAACGTATGTGGAGGTTGTAATTTCACCCATTACAAGAACTAAACCTGTTGTACAAGCAGTTTCACAAGCAACTCTAAGTCGGAGGCC
>JAZRPU010000053.1:0-2660 GCA_045649365.1 Eubacteriales bacterium
AGGTGGATTCTCCTTATAATACATATACTCATAAAGGACTTCCGCCGGGGCCGATCTGTTCTCCCGGACTGAAGGCGATCGACGGCGTACTCTATCCGGATGATAATGACTACCTGTTTTCGATTCGCGATGAAATCGAAAATCCGAATAAAGATGACGCTATCAATCAATTGGAAATTTTGGCTCGTCGCGGTTATTTTTCACTTCCCACATATACTTTCGAAGAAACATACGATAAAGACGGTAATCCAATTTGGAAAAGCATTTGCCGCATTTCAGAAAAAGAAAAATGCTTTTATGCCGTATCTTCCGCGAAAAAAGATGCCAAAAAGTCTTCTGCATTCAAAATGCTTCAGTATGTTTTAAAAAAATAAGTTGATTTTCATCTGCTTCAATATATATTTTTCAAGGGCTGGTTTTTATCTGCCCTTGAAATTTATTATATAATTTTCTATTGATTTATATGTAAATCTCTGTTATAATTTGTTCGTACAGAGATAAAATAAAGTTGCAATCAAAGGAATACTGTTTCAGGTAACGAACGGAAAAAAATTAAAAACTGCCATACACATTTTTAGGGCTATCGTAGTAAAACTTTTGGAGAATAATATGTTCACAGAGGAATTTATTGCTCTTTGCAAAGAATTTGCTAAAAAAAGAAATGATGTTTTAAGTGAAAAATTTAGCGACTCTAAACAGCTTTGCAAATACACTATAGAATTTTACAAACATAGTTTGGAATTCAGATATGTAAAAAAAGAATCTGTTTTTTTCAAGCCAAGCTCTCTTTATGCTATAATCAAATTAAGAAAAAACAGCGTTATACATTACCATTTGACAGATATAATTCCATTTATAGAACAAAAAACATTCAAAGCATGTTATTATTGGAACATAGAAAGCTTTCAAAGGCTAAAAAGCTGTTTTGAAAGCCTTGTTTCTATTTCAGAAAACGTTATTTCCCAAATACAACAATCAGAATCAAACGAAGCCCTTATTCATGAAGCTCTTATAAGCAACTATAAAACAATTTATAACCTTAAAGAAACAGATATAGAATTTAATAAAATCGAGGATTCAGAGGATTATTCGCATTTGTTTTTTTCATCCTTGCAAAATTCAAGAGATGGTTTTATCTTCTCAAGATACAGCAGCTTTAAACCCTATGCTTTATTACTTGAAAACAGAATTGACAAGGCATTGAAAAAATATGAAAAGTTGGAACAGAAAAAACAACTTTCAGAATATGAAAAACAGCTTATACACCACGTTTCAGCTTGCGGAGGGCAGTTTTCTGCATTTGATCCTGACTGCAATACATTAGCTTCAAATAAGCTTATGACCCCGCTTTCTGCATTAAAGGCTTTTACAATTGTTTTTTGCATTTCTTCTTTTTTCTTTTGTGGCTTTTGGCTTATTTGCAATCTGATAATTTCGTCAAATACGATTTTAGTATTATCTGAACCTTGGTACACAAGTTTTTTATGTTCAGCTTTATGTTCAGTTTTTGGAGCAATAGCATTCTTCCCTTATATGCCTAACAAACATTTGACCAAAATAAGCAGGAAGAATTTTTCAAAAATATTGATTACAAAAGGAGTTAAAAAATTATCTTTTATTATTTTTTCAATTTCTGTTGCGGTATCAATATTTTTCGCGGTTATGATGATGACCGCTAATATCAGATTTTACGAAAACAGCATCGAATTTGACGGAAAATCTTATAACTACACTCAAATAGATTCTGTTTACTGTATTAATTCAAGATATAACGTTTACGGTGACAAAATTGAGAGAGCATCTTATGTAATTTTATTTAATGATAAAACGTCTATAGATTTAGATGGTTACACGTCAATAAAATTTACAGAAAATAAAGTTTTGCCATTATTAAAAGAAAAAAATATTGTCATCAAAACCGCTGATTCCGAAAAAGATTTACCATGGTATACAGAATAATACTTTGTGAAACCATATAAAAACAACTGCGATAACGGAGGAAAAAATGAAATACGCCATAGACAAAAAATATTTATTGGAAACGTTTGAAAAAATAATATCAGTTCCAAGTCCCGTTGGATATTACGTTAAAATGAAGCCTGTTATTGAAGAAATAGCAAACGAGTTGGGGCTTGAAGTAACATACGATAACAAGCATACTGCATATATCACCTTAAACGGAGAGGATAACTCCAAAACTGTGCTTTTAGGATCACATCTTGATACTTTGGGAATGGTCGTTCGCAGTATTGATTCCGACGGAATGATAAGCATAAAAAAGCTTGGAGGAGGATGTCTGCCCAGCATGGAGGGCGAAAACGTTATTGTTCACACAAGAGATGGACTCGAATACACAGGACTTGTTATCTGCAAATCTCATTCCGTTCACGTTTTTGATGATGCCAACACCCTCTCAAGAAACGAAGACACCTTAAAAATTCTTTTAGACGAGGCAGTATTTTCAAAGGAAGACGTTAAAGCCTTGGGAATACAGAACGGCGATTGCATTTCCATAGAGCCGCGTTTTACCCTTACCGAAAAAGGATACGTTAAATCTCGCTTTATTGATGATAAGGGCGGGGTTGCATGTTGCTTTACAGCCCTTAAATACATGAAAGAAAAGGGGCTTAAACCTAAATACAAAACAGTTTTTGCTTTCC
>JAZRPU010000054.1:0-3867 GCA_045649365.1 Eubacteriales bacterium
CCTATATGTGCTAAAGAGTTAAGTGTTTTAGCTGAAAAAGAGTTTGGCTGGAACAAAAATACAACGTATACGGTGATAAAGAAAATTGAAAGCAAGGGATATATAAAGCGAAATGACCCTGGATTCATTTGCTCCTCTGTCATATCAAAAAATGAAGTTCGTAAAAATGAAACTAAAGGTTTGATTGACAAATTGTTCGGAGGCTCAAGAAAAGCTCTCTTTTCTGCTTTGATTGAAGATGAAAATTTAACGAAAGAAGAAATTGATGAGTTGAGAAGCCTGATAGACAAGAGGTAATGCGATGATTGGGGAAATCTTTTATTGGATATTCAACATGAGTCTTGCCGCTACTATCTGTATGATTCCCGTATTGCTTTGTCGGCTTATTAAAAAAATCCCTCGTAGGATATTTATTTGGCTATGGCTTATTCCATTTATCAGAATGGTCATACCTTTTGGAATTACAAGTAAATATGGGATTATGCATCTGATATCAAAATTCACAACTAAAACAGTAACGATTTTGGAAATATACGATGATTCAGCGTTGACAATGATGAATCACCTTATGGGAGCAAACAGTTATTTTCCCATTACTTATAAAGTCAATCTTTTGGAGGATGTATTCAATATCGCTTCAATTGTTTGGGTCGGTGTTACATTTGCTCTGTTTGTTCTTTTTTGTGCTGTTTATTATACAGGCGTTTCGGAATCAAAAAGAGCATTGCATTTCAAGGATAACGTTTTTCTTTCAAGCAGAATAAACATACCTTCTGTGTATGGAATCATAAATCCCAAAATAATTATTCCCGCAAAATATAAGATGCAGAATATTGATTACATTTTAATGCACGAAAATGCTCATATAAAAAGAAAAGATAATATTATTCGATTGCTTGCGGTTGCAGTGGGGTGTATTCATTGGTTTAACCCTTTTTCGTGGATAATGATAAAATTTCTTTTTACTGATATAGAGCTTGCTTGTGATGAAGCTGTATTGATGAAATGTAATGAAAAACAAATAAAAGAATATGCAAACGAGATTCTTTATTCGGCAGAAAAATCAAGTGTTTTTTTATCAGCTTTTGGCGGTGCAAAAATTAAAACGAGAATAGAAAACATTGTTTCATATAAGAAAATATCGCTTTTTTCGTCTATTGCTTTTTCAATTCTTGTTATGTGGATCTTTTACGTTCTTCTTACAAATGCATCATAAAAGGATGGATTATGAAAAATAAAACTATAATAATCACAGTTGTTTTTTTAATTATGGTATTCTTATGTTCATGCGATAATACCGAAAATGATATATCTTCAAGCTATATAGTAAACGGAGAATATATAGGATTTTCAAATATTCCCAAAAACTATTCTGTCCCCGCTGCATCAGAGGATAAATGTCTTGTTATTCAAACGGTGAAAGAGAAAACCGTTAGTACAGATGGGTATAATTATTGGCTTTCCTTTGTTGAAAAATCGAGCAAGGGAGAATTTGCATTTATCCGTGTTGCTCATTTTATCGATGACAAGGGGTATTATACCGATTTATATTTTGAAAACGGAAAATATAACATTTTCACCTTTGATGAACGCGGGATATCAAAGGGGAAAGCTTTCACGTATTTAAGATGTCTTGAAGGAATCTCAATGGGAGGTATGAGAGGGAAGTATTACGTTCTCACTGATAGTCTGGAGCTTACTTATGAAGACGTAACGTGGAGTTTTATTTCAAGTAATTTATCTTCAGTCACTAAAATTCCTTTTGAATGGCTTGGATTTATGATATATTTTGAATGAGGAGGAACAGAGTATGAAAAATAAAGCTTTGAAAAAATATTGGTTGTTTTCTCTTTGTGGAGTGTTGCTTATATCAGCTTATCCTATTTATATGGGTGTTTCTGTTATTTGCGATATGGTACGTTATGGAACGGTTTATTCTGATGATTATCCTGAATATATAATTCCATATACACCCATAGCGCTTTCGGTAATTGTTGGCGTGATATTTATACCCGTTTTATTAAAGCTGTTTAAAAAATATGCCCTTTGGGTAGGAACTGCAATTTCAACTATGATTTTTTTTGTTTCGGAATTGATGCTTGAAAATAGTATAACAGTCACAAGGACAATAACAGGAAGCTTCTCACAGCTCAAGGACTGGCAGTTGGCAATGTGTGCTGTAACTCCCGAGGTGTTTGAATCAGGACAAATAACAGAAGTTGATATTCTCATGGGAGAATATAGCCCTGCGTTTAAGATGCATTTTTATGTCATTTCAATTGTATTGATTATTTCTGTTCTGAATTGCTTTTACGGTTTTGGAAAAATGATTTATACAGGGGATAAAAGTCGCTTTAAATCCTTGATAATTCAATCAATATCAAGTGTTGCTTTCCTTGGAATGTGTATTTGGGCATGTTTTACCGCATTTTACAGAACTGGTGATATTAAAATATCAGCATTGTCAGCCACGTTAATGAGTGCGTTTTTTATCCTTTTTGGATTAACCTTTGGAATATATATAGTTTCTTTTACGTTCAAAAAGAAAAAAACGCTTTCTGTACTGCTTCCTTCCTTAAGCGCATCCGTTGTAACTTTAGTTATGTATTTCGGTGAAACGATATTGCTGAACGGACATTTATACAGATTTGGAAACGGATTCTTTTTTGAGGAAATTCCATTTATAGTTTTAGCACCTGTTGATATAGTCGTTATTCTTACGTCGGGTATAATTACCTCAATTGTTGCAAATGCAATTGGAGAAAAGCAATTTTTAAACAAGAAAACGGAACAAATAAATTGAGTAACTTAAAAATTTTTAAAAAATATATTTTTCTTGTAAGATTTGAATTTTTTTATTGACTTAATATATGAAAAGCGTTAGAGCCAATAAAACGGAGGTTTTTTTATGACGGGAAAAAACAAATGTAAAATTTTAAAAGAAATAAGAAAAGCTATCGCTAAAGAAAATAATATTGAATACGTTACTTCTGAATGCAAATATCAAGGAAATTGCAGAGGAACTTGCCCTAAATGTGAATCTGAAGTCAGATTTCTTGAAAAAGAGCTTGAAAAACGCCGTTTAGCAGGAAAAACTGTAGCTGTTGCAGGAATTGCAACGTCTATGATTCTGTCTTCGGGATGCTCTTTATTATTATCCGATGAAATTTTTTCAGAACAGCTCATGGGAGATGTGATGGTTTCAGAATATTCCGAAAGCAGTAAGCAAGGTACTATAAGTGAATCGTCGGAAGAGTATTATGAGCAAGTCGATGGACAAATACAATTGTATTCTTCCGAAGAAATCTTTTCAAGCGAGGAGTCAAAAGAAAATTCTGAAGCAATAATATCTGACGAAATAATAATTACAGAATCCGTAGAAGTCGAAACTGTGGGTGAAATTGCTCAATGAAAAATATAACAGCACCAATCATTTCTTGTTCTCGCTTAAGAATGGAAACCGACGGAAATGGTGTGACAACTTTAGTGTGCTTTCATGGTTGTCCCTTAAGGTGTAAATATTGTCTTAATCCTTTTTCGTTTGAAGTTGCTACAAAGCGACAAGAAGTAACGTCCTTTGTATTATATGAACATTTAAAAAAAGATGAGTTATATTTTCTTGCAACGGGCGGAGGGGTAACCTTTGGGGGCGGAGAGCCTTTGCTTTATCCTGAATTTCTGAAGGAATTTCGTTTTCATTGTGGAGATAGTTGGCATCTTTGCGCTGAAACTTCTTTGAACGTTCCCAAAGAAAACGTTCGCATTGCTTCACAAAGTATCGACCAGTTCTATGTGGATTGTAAAGATATGAATGATTTAATTTATAAAAAATACACCACAAAGAGCAATAAACAAATGATTGAAAAT
>JAZRPU010000055.1:0-8208 GCA_045649365.1 Eubacteriales bacterium
ATATAAAGACGGAATTCAAATGAAATACGAAACAAAGCAGAAAAAAACTGTTGAAGATATATTCAATAATCACACAGGTGAATGCTTTACCGCCGAAAAGCTTGTAACTCTTTTAAAAGACAGCGGAAACACTGTTAGCATAGCAACGGTTTATCGTCATCTTGATACACTGGTCAAGGATGGTAAAATAGTTAAAATTCCCACTCAAACGGGAAGTTTTTTATATCAGTCGGAAAAGTGTGATTCTTGCAGTGAACAGCATTGTTCACTTATGTGCATTGATTGCGGAAAAGTTATTCACATGGATTGTGATGAGCTTTCAAAACTTTCTGAACACGTTGAAGCAGAGCATGACTTTTTTATTGACCATTTCAAAACCGTCATATACGGAAAATGCGCAAAATGTAATCAAGATGCTATAAAAGAAAATTATACAGATGACGAAAATCATTAATGCATATCAGACATATAAGGAGATTTAATTATGAGTATCCCACGCCCAGAATATCCACGCCCACAATTCAAAAGAAATAATTGGACAAACCTTAACGGAAGCTGGCAATTTGATTTCGATTTCGGCTCAACAGGAAGAGAAAGGAATCTTCATGAGGCAGCCTCTCTTTCGAAAGAGATAACCGTTCCCTTTTGTCCAGAAAGTGACCTTTCAGGAATAGGATATAAAGACTTTATTCCCGCTTGCTGGTATAAAAAATCCATTAATCTGGAAGTTAAGGAAAACACAAAATACATTCTTCATTTTGGATCATGCGATTATCTTACAGAAGTGTGGATTAACGGACAATCCGTAGGAACACATATAGGCGGATACGTTTCTTTTTCCTTTGACATAACTTCAAAATTACAAAACGGAAACAATATAATCACAGTTTGTGCAGAGGATAATCTTCGCACCCATAATCAGCCCGCAGGAAAGCAAAGTCACAAATTCAATTCTTTTGGTTGCTTTTACACAAGAACAACAGGTATTTGGCAAACTGTTTGGTTGGAAGAAGTTCCCAACTCATACATAAAGAGAATCAAAGCAACACCTGATATTGATAAAAAGCTTTTAAGAATTGAAGCAGAATGTGTTTGTGCCAACGGAATGGAAATAAAAGCAGAAAGCTTTTTTGACGGAATAGATACAGGAAAAGCAACAGCAAAGGTTTGCGGAAGAACTGCTATTATTGACCTCCCCCTTACAGAGCTTCATCTTTGGGAAATTGGCAGTCCATTGCTCTATGACTTGACTTTGACTTTAGGAGAAGACAAGGTAGAAAGTTATTTTGGAATGAGAAGCGTTTGTGCTGTTGACGGCAAGCTCTTTATAAATGGGAAAGGAATTTATCAAAGACTTATCCTTGACCAAGGATTTTATCCCGATGGAATTTATACAGCTCCCTCCGATGAAGAGCTTATCGGTGATATAAGACGCTCTATGGAGCTTGGATTCAACGGAGCAAGACTTCACGAGAAAATTTTTGAAGAAAGATTTTTATATTACTGTGACCGTTTAGGTTACATTATATGGGGCGAACATGCAAACTGGGGACTTGACATTGGAAAGACTGAAGCTTGGAAGAACTTCATCCCCGAATGGACTGAAGCAATGCAAAGAGATTATAATCATCCCGCCCTTATCGGTTGGTGTCCTCTCAACGAAACAGAGCCTAACCAAGACCCCGATTTTGTAAGATACGTTGTAGCTCTTACAAGAGCCTTTGACCCATTTAGACCCGTTATCGATTGTTCGGGATGGTTCCACGTTGATGATATTTCAGATTTTTGGTGTATGCACGATTATGACCAAAATCCCGAAACCTTCAAAGAACATTACGAGCCACTTAAAAATGGTGAAAAAGTAGAATGTCGAGTAAGACATAAATGGGGATATACTACATTTATGAGTGAATATGGTGGAATCCAATGGGCAAAAGATTCAAGTGGTTGGGGTTATGGAAATGCTCCAAAATCTGAAGAAGAGCTTCTTGACCGTTTGGAAGGGCTTACCGACGTTCTCCTTGAAAACCCCGTATTTACAGGTTTTTGTTATACTCAACTTACAGACGTCGAGCAGGAACAAAATGGACTTTATACATACGACAGAGTGCTTAAGTTCCCCAAAGACAGACTTTACAAGATTTTCTCCAAAAAGGCAGCTTGGGAAGAATAAACTTATGAAAGCAAAAAGGGGTTGTTGCAAATACGAATTTTTTCGCACTTGCAACAGCCCCATCCATTTTTTCATTTTCCACTGTTGCTTTATGAAACAGCCCTATTTTTCTATCATTAAAACAGTTATGTGAAATGAAAAACAAAAAAGACCATCTCAAGAGCAGTTTTTGTTCTTGAAATGGTCTTTTGCGATAAAAGAATAGAAGCTTTTTAAACTTTTATGTTCACTTAATGTTCAGATATTTTCCATTTTCTATAATTTAAAAACAGATATATTGTTTCAAGAGAGGGCTATTTTATAAGCTCCTTTTCAAGTTTTAAATATTTTTTATCAAAGCTATGATTTAAAACAAAATACGTATCAACAGCTTCCGGAAAGATAAATCACAAAATTATATCAACAGTATATGTAGCAAACGTTAATATAATCAGGTTTACTTTTGTTATATTAGGGTTGTTAAGCAGTTTGCTTAAAACACAATTACGAGCTTCTTCTTCCCCCTTAATATTTACTTTCTTTCGGTCGATAAGCCGGACAATCGGTTTGAGACTGTTGGGCTTCGCTACAAGTATTCCTATGGATACACACACTGCAACGATGTTTTATGCGGTTTTTTTCCTTTTCTTCAGCTCGCCGTCTCTCAAATTCGGCTTTTTCTTCATCCTCAATTTGCTTCCATTTGTATCTTTTGTTTTCCACAAAGAGATAAACAGCTTTATCTAAATCATCCGCACGTCCAGACGAAATATAATCATAAACGTCATCTATAACTTCAAACGCGGACAATTCACTAACGTAAAAATACGGGCCAAGACTATTATCAACATCAGCGATAGCTTGCAGGTTGATTTCTATTCTCTTAATTATCGGCATTCCTTCAAAAGCTTTTTGAATTTCATCGGCTTTTTTTGCTAACGATTCAATTGTTGGCGAATAACGTTTATATTCACTGTTTTCAAATACCTTATATTCTTCAAACGCTTTGTTGCATTGAGACACCAACTTGGAAAATTGAGAATCATATTCTTTGCATTGATTTATAAAACTTCCATTTTTTATTTCATTATATGCTTTATTATATTCAGTTTCCCATACTTTTTGTTTTTCCTCATACTCAACAAAAGCTTTAGCATTGTCTGCACCGCTAAATACTCGTACAAGATAACATACAACAGATAATATAATGCACGTCATAAGCATCGTTGGATAAGCTTCACTCATCAATAATCCAACCACCAGCATCACTATCATCGCATACCAAAGAAGGTTTATACCAGCCCAAATTTTCAATTTTAAAGACGTTACCGTTCCTAATTTTTCTGCCCCAAATATTGTTGTTCCAAACTCGGGCGGCAACCCACGAAGTATATTCGGAATCGACGGTGTTGCGGCACTAAATTCTTTATCCTGTTCCACACGTTTAGAACGTAAAACTTTTTCAGCGTGAGTCATACACTTTTTTTTGAATTCTTCTTTAGGAATTCTCAAATTTTGAGCTGCTTCAGAATATTCTTCTTTCTTTTTTAATGCTGATTCAAGCTCTGATAAAATTTGTTTTTTATTTTGTTGCAAATCCATATTATAATTACGCTCCTTATGTATTTAATCATATATTTATAGCATATCTTTATTCTTCAATCTTTTTGAGAGAATCATATTCAAAATCATAGGCTTCAGCTGGATAAAGGTGATAATAAGGATAAATAAAAGATTTTTGAGAATAACAAGAATTACGTTCATCTTTCGATGAAAAAGCTACTATTATGTCTCTTTCGATTTTATACATGTCAGAAACGGTTCTATCCTGATTGAATTGTGTCAAATTTTCAAAAGAAATATCGCACGAATCATTTCTGATCAACTTTAATAAAGTATCAGCATCTATTTCCTTGCATTCACTTGTTGACAGATATTTTACAATTGGATTCTTTTCAGGGGACAAAATATTAGGATATCCCGCAAACTCAAAAGATGATTTATCCATAGAATTCATCATAACATAAGCCACTTTTATAAAAGCACTTTCGTGACTATTTTTGCAAGCCAAAGAATAACCAAGTCTCGCGTATGTAGAAGACATCAGTTTAGTTGCCTTTACCGCTGTTAAATAGTTATAAAAATACAAAACCTTGGCAGCAGGTGATTTTGCCTCATTATATGCCTTTTTTCCTTCATTAGAGAAATACCAATCCTTTTCAAAGACTTTAGCTTTTGCTAAAAGATTATCACCGTTTGCAATTATTTCGAAATAAGTTTTAACAGACCGCGAAATATTCTCTATAATCTTTGTGGCTTTTTGAAAAGCATTATCTTTCTTGTTTGAGGTATTATTTTTGTTATTCATTTTTTTCTCCTTCTTGTTCTTATTTATAAACAGAATTTCTTCCTGACCATATCAATTGTTATAGCCGTCACTAAATTTTACAGATGTTATTTTATAGGAAATTGTCCAATCTTCCACATTTGTTCCGTAAAGTAAATACAGCAGATCGTCTTTTTCAGGATTTGTTTCTGAAAGGTAGGATTCTTTAATCATAGTTTTATTCTTTTTTAAATTCATTGCCGAAGAATACATTCCTCCAAATTCACTTTGAAGCTGACCTATGGATTTTCCATTTTTAGTTTCAAAGTAAGTTACTACCTGTATGTAATCTATATCTGCATTGGTTTCATTTTTTATTTCAAAATCGAAATAGACATAATAACAACCGTTATACGAATATTTTGCTTCGGGATCGTATAAAGAGGACATTTCAGTCAGTTTTATTATTATATCGTCAATATCGTGATCCCATTTCTTTTTTAAAGGTCTTACTATAAATACTCCTATCACGACCGCAAGAACGATGAGCGTTACTAAAAATTTCTTTACAGAGCTTTTTATTCTTTCTTTAGTTTCTCGCCTCGCTCTTTCTTTTTCGTTTCTTTTTGCCGCAATTTGAAGCTCGTCCAAAGTTTTCTCACAGACACTTTTTTTAGAATCTGCCTCACGGAAGCCCTTAACTTGAGAAAAAAGGAAAATTGCTTGGGTTAAGCTTGAAATCGTTCCTTGAGATGCGAGATTACAAGCTTTAAGGTATGTTTCTTTTTTTGCTGTGTATTCGGGATCATCAATACTGTTTTGAATAGTGCCACAACTTAAGCAGGTATGTGTTCCATCTCCATTGCTTTTCAATTGACCGCCGCACATATCACACTTGATAAACGCCATATACCACTACCTCATTTCAGAATTTTGCATTTTTTATTTCTTTCATAAAGCAATGCTTCAATTTCACAAATATCCACTTTTTTATTTGAAGACAGAGCGAAGTTGTTCACTTTGTCTTTAATTTTTTCTTCCAATTCAATCAATTCACTATTGCTCATCGGGTCGCTGAATCTGATGGTTTTAACAAGTCTTTGTAAATCTTTTTTTACTTCATAATCCGTTTCTTTTTTTAAAGCAATCTCTGCTTCAATCTGAAGCTTTTTAATAAACAAAACTTTTTCCTCAACTCGCTCTTCCACAGCGACTATTTCATTCTTTGCCATTTCCAAAAAAATTTGTAACGAAAGGAAAATTCCAAAAATAATTGAGCAAACGATGATTGAAACGAAAGGGGGCAAAAAGAATAATGCTTTAAAAAGGAAGAAGGACACTATTTGTAAAGAAAGATAAGCAAATCCTATATGCAAGGAGGAAAAGCCTATAAACTTTTTATCCTTGAGCGCATCCTTCCTTTTGAAAATTTTCAAAAGGAAAATCTGAGATAAAAAAGCTAAAACTGAAAAAGCATATGCTATCCAAAAAGTTGTTGTTTTCTCAGAGGGCATTACAAATGCTAAAAGATTGAAAATCACGAAAAATATTCCTAAAAAGGAGTATACTAAAATTATATTCTTTTTCATTTGTCAACCCTCACGCTTTGACCCGCATTTAGGACAAAACTTGCCGATACGTTCAAATTTGTAACCGCAGTTTTTGCAAGCATCATTTGAAGAAGTTACTTTTGTTCCGCATTCGTCGCAAAACATCCCCCCTGCCAAAAGATTTTTACCGCAATTATCGCAAAAAACATTATTTTCAGGAGCAGAATTTGTGCTCGAGAAAGCATTGTTTACAATACTGCTTACAAATCCGCCAACGTTAGCTCCAACGCCCGCCATCATTCCAAGCCCTATTCCCATATTGGTAAACTGCCCGACACCCTCGTTTTGTGCCGCATCTTGTGAAACGTCAAAGCCTCTCTCTTGCTGATACGTATATCCCTCTTGAACACGTTTTGTCGCCTGTGCTTTTGAATTGATAACAATTTTTTGAGCTTCCGTTTCGGCATATATCACATCGGTTTTTTGCTTTAAACGCGCTTCTGCAATATCCGCATATTGACGGAAGTGTAATTCCTTGAATTTTTCATATTGTGTATCGCCGTCAGGCTTTACAACGGTAGTAACGAAAAATCGGTTAAGGTTCAAACCATATCCAAGGAAAGCTTCATCAAGTTTTATTTTGATAGAATCAGAAAACGCTTCAAGATGCGCGTCAATCTCAAATATGCTTATTTTGTTTGTCCTCATAGTTTGTGCTATGTATGATTTTACTTTTGTCATCAAGAGTCCACGAAAGCACGAAACAAGCTGATGCCTTTCAAGAGTATTTTCCGTACCAACAAGATTAACAAGCAAAAGTCTTGAATCGTTAACACTGATTGACATTTCTCCTGATGCACCAATGGAAATTGGGAACTTGTACATTGGATCTATGTATTGAACCTTGCTGTCTGTACCCCACCTTATCGCCATTTGTTCCGTTTTATTTATGAAATATACTTCACAATGGAAAGGGGTTTTGCCACCTGTAGGTAGATTTATAAGATTTTTTAAAAGTGGAATGTTATGAGTTGACAAGGTATGTCTTCCCGCTCCGAACAAATCCAAAGCACATCCGTTTAAAAATAAGATAGCTTCCTGGGACTCGTGGACTATCAGTTGCGTGGTCGTGTTAAAATCCTCGCAAGGATGCTTCCATATAAAGGTGCTGTTATCACCCTCGTATTTAATTATACTTGCAATTGCCATATTGATTCCCTTCCATTATTTTTTTAGATAAACTCCATATGGCTTTTATAACTTTGGAAAGATATAAATTCATATCAAACATCTTTTTAAAATTCATAAAACAAATTATATTCATTTTTTAATTAAAACTTCGTAATTTGCTTTACTTTCTCTTCGAATGCTTTTATTTGCTAAAAATATGCGTTTACAAAAGGAATACATTGAGAATACTTTTGTTATGTAGTGTACACCATTATTCTATATATCTATACAGACTAGCGTTAGCATTATAGCACTTTAGGACTAACTTGTCAACCCTAAAAGACTAATTTTTTTATAAATTTTATGCTAACATAGTTTTATAAGACTAAACAAGGAGAAAAACCATGGATATTAGCAGACGACTAAGACAGTTAAGAGAAAAAAGTGGATATACACAAAACGGTTTAGCAGAAAGAGCCGGAGTGTCTCAAACTCATTTAAGACGAGTAGAGCTTGGTAAAGCTGATATTACAGTCAATCATTTGCAACTTCTGTGTGATGCTTTAGGAATAACATTAAAAGAATTTTTTGATGATGGATCAGATGCAAATGATATAGCGGCTGCGTTTTCTAAACTTTCACCAAAACAGAAAAAACTACTACTTGCATTTATAGAAAGTTTGTGATAAATAATATCAAAAAACAGCTGCGAACCATAGAAATTGGATTCACCGCTAAAAATGGGTTGTTCTGACGAACAGCCCATAATTCAACAAATTCAATCCCAAAAGGCTGTCTGGGAAGAATAACTTTTCAATTTAATAATAAGCTGTATCGAATAATATAATCCCCAAAGAGTGCTTTTTGAAAAAATTAAAGACTACTCTTTGGGGATTATTTCGAGATTTATTTTTCAGAATTTGCTACAGCCTTTTTTGTCAAAATCCCTTAAACACAATCTCTATCTAAAGCGTTTAAAAAGGTAGTTGCATTATAGAGAGTATATTCCC
>JAZRPU010000056.1:0-2829 GCA_045649365.1 Eubacteriales bacterium
ATTGAATTTACCTTTCAGAATTTAAAGATATAGAATCTTTTTAATCTTGTAAAATTATACACTATGGGTGAAATAAAGTCAAGGGTGTTTAAACTGATTTTGAGTCTAAAAATGAAATTTAACTTTATGTATATGGAAAAATTAAATTATAAATGTTATTCTTATATCAAGGAGGACTGATGCATGAGATATTATAGCTTGAACGAGTATTTAAAGAAAACGTATGGATGTAAAGTTTATAAAATAGCCTTGTCTTGCAATATGTCCTGCCCGAACAGAGATGGAACAAAGGGGATAGGTGGATGCATTTTTTGCAACGGATCAGGGGATTTTTCCACACCTAAAAAAACATCTGTAATAAAGCAAATAAATGACGCTATAGAAAGAGTTAAACACAAAAATAAAGATGGAAAATATATAGCGTATTTTCAAAGCGGAACAAATACCTATGCGTCTGTTCAAAAGCTTTCTGCTTTGTTTCGGAGAGCAATATCTCATCCAAATGTTGTAGCGTTATCTATAGGTACACGCCCTGACTGTCTTCCCAAAAATGTTTTATCGCTCCTTGAAAAGCTTAATAAAATAAAACCCGTTTGGGTTGAATTAGGCTTGCAGACAATACATGAAAATACCGCAGAATTTATCAGACGTGGGTATGACTTGTCTGAATATGAAAACGCGGTTTCTGATTTGAAGAGCATTGGCGTAAACATTATTACTCATGTGATAATCGGATTACCACGGGAAACGAAAGAGATGATTGTGGAAACCGCAAAATATGTTGGGAAAACGGGTTCTGACGGAATAAAATTTCATCTTCTTCATGTGCTTGAAGATACTGATTTGTCAGCCTTGTATTTGGAAGGTGAGTTTTCATCTCTTTCTATGGAAGAGTATATCGATATACTTATGGAATGCATTAAGGTTATTCCAAAAGATATGGTAGTTCATCGTCTTACAGGAGATGGATATAAAAAGAAATTAATCGCGCCATTGTGGAGCGGAGATAAGAAAAACGTTTTGAATAGCATTAATAAAGCGTTAGAGCGAGAGGGAATAGTCCAAGGCTCATCACTTTGAGGGTAAAATAAATGCTAAAATTGTGAACTATTCTTTCGATAGATAAAAGCATATTCTTTCTGTGGCATATTCTACTGCAGCAGCTCTGATTTCGTTTCTTGAGCTTCCTTTCAATAGTGCCTTTTCAGAAATTATATTGCCGTTTATATAAAAACCAAAGCAAATAGTCCCAGCTTCATTTCCGTCACTGTCTTTTCCTGGTCCCGCACAACCCGTAACAGATATTGCAACGTTAGAATTGCTTTTGATTGCCGCGCCTTCTGCCATTTCTCTTGCGGTTTCGCAACTTACAACACCATATTTTTCCATGGTTTCTTTTTTTACATCCAAAAGAGAAAATTTTGAGGATTTAGAATACGTTATAAATCCAAATTCAAATACTGATGATGCTCCAGAAACGTTAACTAATGATGAGGCAAGCATTCCCCCTGTGCAAGATTCAGCGAAAGAAATAGTATAATTTTTCTCTTTTAAGATTTCTATAAGTTTTGTTGTATTTTCCATTTTTAACCTCAACAATTAATTGCTTTTTTAGTATTATATCACTTTTGAAAATTTTTTCAACAATAATTTATAAAACGTTTCTTTTAGGAATTTAATCTCCTTTGTTTTAGTTGGTGTATTTATCTCTGAATTGTAAATTTTTTTCTTAAACAAACATTAATAAAAAGTTTTCATAAAAACCTATTGATTTTTTATCGCTGTTGTGGTACAATATCTTGAAAATATGGAATGGTCCTCTGCAGCTCAGCACGAACGTTCCGGATATCGAAAGGAGAAAGCAAAAATGGATTTGCTTAAAGCTTTTACAAACGAGCAACTTAAACCCGAGCCTCCTAAGTTCAATGTAGGTGATACCGTTAAAGTGTATAACCGCATTGTAGAAGGTGCAAAAGAAAGAGTACAGATCTTCGAAGGCGTTGTTATCGCTAAGAAGAATGGCGGAATCTCTGAAACCTTTACTGTTCGCCGTGTTTCCTACGGTGTTGGTACTGAAAAGATTTTCCCGCTTCATTCTCCCAACATTGAGAAGGTTGTTGTAGTGAGAGCCGGTAAGGTTCGTCGCGCTAAACTTTATTACCTTCGTGGCATGGTTGGTAAGAGCGCAAAAGTTAAAGAAAAGATCTAAAGTTGCATTTTTGCAAAGATCTAAAATTGCACTATTCGACTACGGAGGGTTGCCTTTCAGGCAGCCCTTATCCGTTATTAAGGGCGATTAATGTTAGGGTTTGTTTTTTTGTATAAATAATCATTGTGGCTATTTCGTGAGTTTTCGGAGGCGTTTCTATGTGCGAAAATAAAAATAAAATAGAAGTTCTTAATTTTGGAATACAGTTTTTTTCAGAGCCTTCAAATGATTCTTCTGAAGAAGAAAAAGAAATTGTTGATTCTGAAAATTTAACTGATGAAGTCATTAGCGGCGACACCAACGTATCTGAAGATTCGTCTGAGAAAGCTGTTGATGGATCAGCTGAACAGGAAATGAATTTTGAAACAGGCGAGCCAATAAATTCATTGCAGAAAGACAGCCCTTTGAGAACAATAATGACAAACGTTTTTGACGTTATTGAGGTCTTTTCCTATGCATTGGCATTAATGGTAATTGTTTTCTTATTCGTAATAAAATTTGTAACTGTTGATGGCTCGTCAATGTTCGCCACGCTTAAAAACGAAGACAGACTTATTATCTATAATTTGTTTTACACTCCTGAAACTGACGACGTTATTGTAATCAACTATAAAGCAAGA
>JAZRPU010000057.1:0-3996 GCA_045649365.1 Eubacteriales bacterium
TGAGAATCGAGTCCCTCGGGGTGACAGAAGTTAAAACCATCTCCACTCAATCCTCGGCAGAATATATTTCAGATGCCAAAAAAGCCTTGGAATTCAGTGACGCTTTATGGAAGAAATTCAACAAAGAGTTTTTTGAAGATCACCGAAAGGACTATCTTAAGTCCGTCGAAACCGTTGAAGAATGGAAGAAAAACGGATGCCCTCTCATTATGGAAGAATACCGTTTCATCGTTCAGGCTTTAAGACATATAGGAAAAAACACGGAAGCTATAGAACTTTGCGACAGAGCTATTAAAGAGCTGAACGAAATTGAAGCAAACTTCGCATACTATATAAAAGGAAATTATCTTATCCATAAATATGATGTCACGGGAATCCCATATATATACAAGGCAATGAGCAATCACAATTACATCGACGAGGGGCTTGATATGCTTGGTCGCTTCTGCTGTCTTATGGGAAATCAAGAAGAGCTTGATAAATACAGAGAAACGGCTGTTGAATTTGCTCAAAGACAAATCGATGATTTTTCAAAACTCGAAAGCCTCTCTCCAAAGGATAATCTATCAACAGATACGCTCCCACAAGATATGCTTGAAGAAATTCTCGATTATATTAAAAAAATAGATAATGAAAACATCGAAAAAATATACCTTGTCAAAAAACAGGTTTCGGAAAGCTTTTCTGCAAGTGTTTTTGTAATCCAATTTCTGACGGCAAGCTCGCCTGATAACAATAGCGAAATTCTTGACAAGCTTTTCAACTATCTGGACACATTTTCAGACCATCAATTCTGCCTCTTTGAATACTCTCAAGTCAATTCAGTAAAATTCGACAAAATCCCCAACAGTCTTGTTTATAAATCAAAACAATAAAATAAAAGCAACTGCTTTTCCAAAGAAGGAGAAGCAGTTGTTTTTGCTTTCTTATTTTTTATTAAATTACTTCAGCAGTCACCATGCAAGTGCTTTTTTCAAAAACTCCCCGGTATAAGAGCCTTTTGCTTCTGCAACTTCTTCGGGAGTACCTTGAGCTATAACAAATCCGCCGCAATCCCCACCTTCAGGGCCCATATCAATAATATGGTCAGCAGTTTTGATAAGGTCAAGATTATGTTCTATAACCACAACGGTATTGCCCGCATCAACAAGCCTTTGTAGAATGTGAATAAGCTTGTCCACGTCATCTGCATGAAGACCCGTTGTGGGCTCATCAAGAATATAAAGAGTCTTTCCTGTTGAGCGCTTTGAAAGCTCCGTTGCAAGCTTGACTCTTTGAGCCTCTCCGCCTGAAAGCGTCAACGAGCTCTGACCAATTTTGATATATCCAAGCCCAACCTCTTTCAAAGTGCGGAGCTTATCTCTCACAGACCTGTAATTTTCAAAAAATTCGCATCCCTCATCAACGGTCATTTCAAGAACATCGCTTATAGTTTTTCCTTTATATTTAATGTCAAGAGTTTCTTTGTTATATCTCTTACCTTTACAAACGTCACAGGTGACGTAAACGTCGGGAAGAAAATGCATTTCTATAGTTATAGTTCCATCCCCGCGGCAAGCCTCACATCTTCCGCCGCTTACGTTGAAGGAGAATCTGCCCTCTTTATATCCCTTTTCTCTTGCTTCGGGAACTGCCGCATAAATTTTTCTTATATCGGAAAACATTCCTGTGTACGTTGCGGGATTTGAACGGGGATTTCTACCTATTGGACTTTGGTCAATAGCTATTACCTTGTCAATATGTTCAATTCCCTCTATAGCTTTATGCTTACCTGGAATAAGAGTTCGTTTACCTGTCATTTTTCCCGTGGCTTTATAAAGAATCGAATTAACAAGCGATGACTTACCCGAGCCCGAAACCCCTGTCACGCATACGAATTTTCCCAACGGAAATTCAACGTCTATATTTTTAAGATTGTTTTCCGAAGCTCCAACAACCTTTATAAACGCCCCATTCCCTTTTCTTCTGCTTGTAGGTACTGCTATTTTCTTTCTGCCCGACAAATACATACCCGTTATGGATTTTTTATCCTTCAAAATCTGTTCAGGCGTTCCCGAAAATACAATTTCTCCGCCATGAATTCCCGCACCGGGACCAATATCAACTATCCAATCCGAAGAAAGCATCGTTTCTTCGTCGTGTTCAACGACAATAAGAGTATTTCCCAAATCACGAAGACGCTTCAACGTGGAAATAAGCTTTTGATTATCCCTTTGATGCAAGCCTATGCTAGGCTCATCAAGTATATACAAAACGCCCACAAGAGCAGAGCCGATTTGAGTTGCAAGTCTTATTCTCTGTGCCTCGCCTCCGGAAAGGCTTCCCGCCTTTCTGGAAAGTGTGAGGTAATCAAGTCCAACGCTGTTCAAAAAGCCAAGACGAGCTCTTATTTCCTTTAAAATTTCAGCAGATATTTTCTCTTGCTTTGCTGTCATTTTAAGTCCGTCTAAAAATTCAAGTATTTTCGTAACGGACATTCCACAAAACTCTGAAATATTCTTTTCTCCCACAGTAACCGAAAGGGCAGATTTTTTTAATCTGTGTCCGTTGCACACAGGACAAGGAATATATTCCATAAATTCCTCGTAGTAGCTTCTCTGCTCCATATCCTTTGAAAGCTCAAAACGCTTTTGAATCATTGGAATAATACCCGCAAATTTAGACTCACCGTATGCAGCTCTTTTCCCTCTTACCACGTTACCGTATAAAAGAGTGTGGAGTGCGGCGGGTGAATAATCCTTAATAGGTGTATGAATATCAAATCCGTATGATTTTCCCACAGAATTGATCATGTTTCCTGTCCACGACCCCGCTTCTACGGATTTAAAACCGTTAACAATAACCGCACCGTTATATAAAGACAAGCTATCGTCGGGGATTATTTTTTCGGGGGAAAATATAAAGCTTTCTCCCAAACCGCCACAAGCTTCACATGCACCATAGGGATTATTAAAGGAAAACATTCGCGGTGTCAGTTCTCCTAAACTTGTTCCGTGGATTTTACAGGCGTAATTCTGGCTGTATTCAATTTCGGGAGTATCATCCGTAAAAGCAATTTTCACCATTCCGTCAGCAAGCTTGAGTGCCAGCTCAACGCTGTCTGCCAAACGGGATCTGACGCCTGATTTCATTACCAATCGGTCAACAACAATGTCAATATCATGTTTTACGTTTTTGTCAAGCTCTATATCCTCTGACAAATCGTACATATTCCCATCAATACGAACACGAACAAATCCACTTTTTATAGCCGATGAAATTACCTTTTCATGCATTCCCTTTTTACCCGAAACAACGGGGGCAAGCACCATAAACCGCTTTCCTTCTTCAAGAGAAAGCAAATCTTCAATAATCTCATCTATAGATTGCTGTTCTATAACTGCTCCGCATTCTGGGCAATGAGGAATACCTGTTCTTGCATAAAGAAGTCTGATATAATCGTATATCTCCGTTACCGTGCCAACGGTGGAACGGGGATTTCTTGAAGTTGTTTTCTGGTCTATTGCAATAGCAGGAGATAAACCTTCAATATGATCAAGTTCAGGCTTGTCCAACTGTCCCAAAAACATTCTCGCATAAGACGAAAGAGATTCAACAAACCTCCTGTGTCCCTCTGCATAAATGGTATCAAAGGCTAATGATGATTTTCCCGATCCTGAAAGGCCCGTGAAAACGATAAACTTATCTCGTGGAATTGTGAGAGATATGTTTTTCAAATTGTGAACTCTAACACCTTTAAGAATTATCTGCCTTGCCATATTCACCTCATAATTTATACTGATATTTAATTTATAATTGTATTCTTGCATATATTTTTTTCATTATACTACTTTTTTTAATTCAATGCAATATATAATTTCATTTCAAAAAAAAATTATTAATAAGATTTACTGGAGAGATAAAAAAATATTAAAAAAAATAAAAAAAATAGTTGACAAAGCGTTATGAAAATGATATAATGCCCATGTAACATGAAGCAAATATGTTTTTTTATAA
>JAZRPU010000058.1:0-14120 GCA_045649365.1 Eubacteriales bacterium
TGTAAACATGGCGAAATTCTGCAAAACATAATTACCGAACATTAATTTTTCCACATCAATATGAGAATTATTCTTTTTAAGATGGGCTCCGTTCTTTTTTACAATTTCAAGTATAGTATCACAATGTAAATCTGCTATAAACATAATAACCTCATAATCAAGAAAGGTGTAATATGAGAAACACAACCTTATGCTATTTAGAAAAAGATGGAAAGTATTTAATGCTTCTCAGAAACAAAAAGAAAAACGATGTCAACGCGGGAAAATGGGTTGGTATCGGCGGTGGATTTGAACTGAAAGAATCTCCCGAAGAATGTGCCGCAAGAGAAATTTTTGAAGAAACAGGGCTTACGGTCAAAAAATTGGACTTCAGAGGAATTATCACCTTTGATAATGATATGAACGAAACAGAATATATGTTCCTTTTCACTTCAAAGGATTTTGAAGGAAACCTTTCTGTAGATTGCAATGAAGGCGACCTTGCATGGATTGATAAAAAAGATATATTCTCTCTGAATCTTTGGGAAGGAGATAAATATTTTCTTAACCTTATAAGAACTGATACTTCCTTTTTTTCAATGAAGCTCTCATACGAAAAAGATAAGCTTATCGAAGTAAAATTAAACGGTGAAACAATCCCGCTTTAAACTATTTTCAAATCATTTTATAATTAAAGGCTTTCGACCACTTGCCGAAAGCCTTTTAATCTTATTTAAATGTTTGCGGAAGCGTCTGCAACGGGCGTTTCGTCAGTATCATCATCGATCATGCAAAAAACATCTTCTTCATCGTCCATGAAGAAATCGTCATCAAAATCTTCAAGACAATCGTCACAACATGCTTCAATCTTTTTCTTTTCTTTAATAGCAAGAGCGATAAGTGCAGCTCCTGATACGCCGCCAATACCTGCTGTTATTAAAAGAGCTTTAGATAAGCTTTTCTTTTGTCCCCAAAGGATCAATGCTGCAACTGCAAAGCAAACACATTGAACCACAAGACAAATACCAATGTAGAATTTTGTTTTTTTCATAACAATACCTCCGTTTTATATTATTATATCCTTTTTTATTATTTTAAGTTCAAATTATTATTTTTTACACGAATATTTAAGGAACTCATTAATAAAATCGTCTATTTCACCATCGATAACTGCTGAAATATTTCCCGTTTCATAATTTGTTCTGTTATCCTTAACCAACGTATAAGGCATAAAAACGTAGCTTCTTATCTGACTTCCCCATTCGATGTTCATTTTGTTTCCCGCAATGTCTTCTATTCTGTCGAGCTTTTCTCTTTCCTTGATTTCCATGAGCTTACTCTTCAACATTTTCATTGCAGTTTCTTTATTTTGCAACTGGCTTCTTTCCGTTTGACAGCCAACAACAATTCCTGTGGGAATGTGAGTTATTCTCACAGCAGAGTCAGTTTTGTTAATATGCTGTCCACCCGCGCCACTTGATCTGTGTGTATCAATCTTAAGGTCTGCCTCATCGATAACGATTTCCATGTCATCGTTAAATTCAGGCATAACTTCTACAGAAGCAAAAGAGGTATGTCTTCTTCCCGAAGAATCGAAAGGTGAAACTCTTACAAGCCTATGAACGCCATGCTCACTCTTTAAATAGCCATAAGCATTTTCTCCCTCAATGAGAATTGAAACGCTTTTAATGCCCGCTTCATCTCCATCAAGATAGTCAAGAACTTTAACCTTGAATTTTCTTCTTTCTGCGAAACGACAATACATTCTGTAAAGCATTTGAGCCCAATCCTGAGCTTCTGTTCCGCCTGCACCTGGATGTATGGAAAGAATTGCGTTGTTACCGTCAAATTCTCCTGAAAGCAAAACTTCAATTTTTTGACGCTCATATTCAACTTTCAAAGAAGTAAATTCAGATATAATTTCATCCCCCAAGGATTCATCATCTTCTGATATTGCAAGATCTATTAAATCAAACAAGTCATCAAAACCCTTTTTCAGCTTCATATAGCTGTCATAGGTATTTTTTTTGGATGTGAGTTCTTTTAAAACAGGTCTTGCGGCTGCCGGGTCATCCCAAAAACCCAAAGAATTCACTTTATCATTAAGAAAATCAATTCTTTCTTTAAGGTTTGAAAGATTTAAAGACACTCCAAGATCTTCAATATTCGCTTTGAGCTCTTTGATTTCAGGCATTGCCTGGTCAATTTTTATAATCAAAGGTATTCTCCCATCTGTTTTTTTTAATTGTATCACAAGTAAAACACGTTGTCAAGCATTTTTAACATACAAATTTTAATACTTTTTTGAAATTTTCACCAAAATGTTTATTTCAAAGAATACTTTTTCACATAGCTTTCATAAAGCTCTGAAAATTTATCGTTATCTGCTCTGAATTTTTTCAAATAATTGTGAACATCCATGCTCTGATGCTTCATTTCTATAATACATCCTGCAATGTTGGAACAATGGTCAGAAACGCGCTCAAGGTTATTAAGCAAATCAGACCAAACAAAGCCTGCTTCAATAGAACATCCACCCTTTTGCATTCTTGAAATATGATTAGAACGTAAGGTTTCTTTAAGGTCATCTATGATTTCTTCCAAAGGCTCGATTTGAAGTGCGAGCTCTATGTCCTCGTTAATGAAAACAGAAACGGTTTTTTCCATTATTTCTTTAACAGCGCTTTCCATAACAGCAAGCTCTTTCAAAGCAGAATCTGAAAGAGTTATATCCTTTTCTTTCAGTTCTTCAACGGATGACAAAATACCAACAGCATGGTCAGAGATACGTTCAAAATCACCAATAATATGCAAAAGCACCGCTGATTCATTACTATCCTTGGCATTCAAAGGACGAGTGTTAAGATTAACAAGGTAGCTTCCCAAAATATCTTCATACTTATCTGCTGACTTTTCTTTTTGGCGGATATCATGAGCAAGCTCTTCTGTGTAATTCTTCATACTCTCCAACGAGAGATACAAAGCTTCTGCAGATATTTTTGCCATTTTTTCAGTTACAACACGGCTTCTTTCAATTGCGATTGCAGGAGTTGTCATCAAACGAGCATCCAAAAGCTCTGTTTTTTCTTTTGCAGCTTCAGCAGGCTCAGGAATAAGCTTCATTGAAATCTTTTCAAGCAATCCAGCAGCAGGAAGCATTAATGCGGTACAAACAACGTTAAACGCAGTATGAGATACAGCAATAGAAAACTGAGATGCATCTTCCAAAAAGATATCAAGAGGGAAAGCATATTTAACAATACAAAAAACTATGAGGAGCACAATAGTACCAATAAGGTTAAAGAAAAGATGAACCAGAGAAGCTCTTCTTGCATTACGGGTAGTTCCGATAGAAGAAAGCAAAGCGGTTACACATGTACCAATGTTTTGTCCCATTATTATAGGAATTGACATTCCGACGGTGACAGCGCCCGTTGATGCGAGGGACTGAAGAATACCTACTGATGCAGAAGATGATTGGATTATAGCAGTAAAAACAGCACCTACCAAAACACCCAAGAAAGGATTGTCAAACATGGTAAGTATGCTTATGAATTTTTCATTTCCTTCAAGAACGGAAACTGATTCAGACATGCTTTCCATACCAAACATCAGAACAGCAAATCCCAAAAGCACAACGCCAATATCTTTTCTTTTGGCGTTTTTACAAAACACATAAAGAAAAACGCCAATCAAAGCTAAAATGGGTGTAAATGAAGAGGGTTTCAGAAGCTTAACAAAAAAGCTATCACCTTCAATACCTGTAAGGCTTAATATCCATGCAGTCACAGTAGTTCCTACGTTTGCACCCAAAATAACGTTGATTGCTTGCTTCAATGACATGATACCCGAGTTTACAAAACCAACTACCATAACAGTTGTGGCAGAAGAAGACTGAATAACAGCAGTAACAGCAAGACCCGTTAAAAATCCGGCAAGTCTACCTGTGGTTAATTTACCAAGCAAAGTTTTAAGTCCGCTACCTGCACATTTTTCCAGATAATCCCCCATTAAGTTCATTCCAAAAAGGAACAAACACAGTCCACCTACAAAAGAAAGAATGGTAAAAACAGCACTTTCCATAATGCTTCTCCTTGATTACTTCTTTTTCACTATTTCTCCGTGGGAATTTTAACAGATTTTTTTTCAAAATAATACATATTATTTGTTAATTAGAGGTAAAATAAATTTTTTCTTTTTTTATATCCCAAGCTTATGCTTTTCGATATATTTACCTGTGAAAAATTTTAAAAATTTGAATTTACAAAAAAAGGGTAGACATTTAGAACATTTTGTGATATTATGTCATAGAATGAATAATTGTATAGTTTTGGGGGTGAAGTCACTTTTTATGCTCGATTTACAAAAAGCAAGCGTTCTGAAACGTATTTCTGCTTATATTTTAGACTTTATTGTTTTGGTTATATGCATAACCGGACTGGCTTTTTTCCTTTCCGCCCTTTTAAACTATAACGATTACAGCGAAACTATTGACCGTCGAAAAAATGAAATTTCCGCGGAACACAATATTGACCTTAACATGTCTTTTGAAGAATACTCTAAACTTTCAGAAGAAGAAAAAGCTATTTTTGATACCGCAAAGTCAGAATTTGAAAACGATTCCGTTGCCGTTAAGGCATGGAGCGTTCTGATAAATTTAATTTTTATTATAATTTCTTTTAGTGTTCTTTTAGCTTATATTGTTACTGAATTTATAATTCCTTTAATTTTTGGAAATGGTCAGACAATTGGCAAAAAAGTTTTTTCATTGGGACTCATGCGCTCTCATCATGTAAAAATCACCCCAGCTCAACTTTTCATAAGGTCAATTCTTGGAAAATGCACTATGGGAACAATGTTCCCTCTATATCTTTTCATAATGATATTCATTGGAGCTTTAGGTTTTATAGGCTTGATTGTTTTATTCCTTTTTGCAATATTACAGCTTTGTCTTATAATTTTTACCAAAAACAATTGTCTTATCCACGACGTGCTTTCAGACACAGTAGTCGTTGATATGACAAGCCAGATGATTTTTGAAAATGACGAAGCATTATTGGAATATCAAAAAAAGATTCATGCCGAAAACGTAGCAAAATCCTCTTACTGACGTTCTGAATTTTATAAAGAACGTATTAACAACGTAAAAAATAAAAAATAAATAAAAAAGGTAGGAAACTATTCTATCATGAAAGTCGTATTACAAAATCTAACAAAAGCTTTCCCAAATCGTAATAAGAAGATTAAGGAAGATTTTATTGCGGTTAATGATTTCACGTTTACCGTTCCCGATGGCAAGCTTATTGGTTTGCTCGGTCCTTCAGGATGTGGAAAAAGTACAACGCTCTACATGATAAGCGGTTTACAAAAGCCTACAGCAGGTAAAATCTTTTTTGGCGACGACGACGTTACGGAGCTTTCCACCGAAAACAGAGGAATTGGATTGGTTTTTCAAAACTATGCTCTTTATCCTCACATGACAGTTAAACAAAACATTCTGTTTCCTCTTCAAAACCTCAAGGGTGCAGACAAGCTTTCAAAAGAAGAAATGCTTGAAAGAGCTACTGAAGTTGCAAAGCTTGTTCAGATAGAAGAGCTTATGGACAGAAAACCAAACGAAATGTCAGGTGGTCAGCAACAACGTGTTGCTATAGCAAGAGCACTTGTTAAAATGCCTCGTGTTCTTCTTCTAGACGAGCCTCTTTCAAACCTTGATGCAAGACTTCGTTTACAAACTCGTGAAGAAATAAGAAGAATTCAAAGAGAAACGGGTATTACAACTATTTTCGTTACACACGACCAGGAAGAAGCAATGAGCATTTCCGATATGATAGTTGTTATGAAACAAGGCGTTATTCAACAGACAGGTAAACCACAAGAAGTTTATGATGACCCTACAAACCTTTTTGTTGCAAAATTCCTTGGTACTCCCCCTATCAACGTTTTCGAAGGAAAAGTTATGGGCGGCAAGCTTTATCTTGGAAACGATGCTGTTCTTGAAACAGGCAACGTTTCTGACAGAGAGGTTTACGTTGGTATTCGCCCCGAGGGATTCATTGTTTCAGATTCAGGATCTATGATATGTGATTTGAGCAGCGTTGAAGTTATGGGAAGAGATTCCAGCATAGTATCTACTCACAGCTCTTCCGTTAATCCTTTCGTTCGCTCTATAGTTGATTCCGACCTTTCTGTTTCCCCGAATGCAAAAACAGTGAAATATAATCTTAAACCTCACAAGGTATTCATTTTTGACAAGGAAACTGAAGAAAGAATTTATTTCACAAATCCTTCCTTAAATAGAAAAAGCACAGGAGAATAAGATATGGTAGCAAGTAAACATCAATGGAAAGCTTGGCTATACCTTTCCCCTGCAATCATATTGCTTCTCATATTTACAGTATGGCCTATTATCAATACCCTCAGAATAGCCTTTTTGGAAGGATATAACGGAATGATGGTAGTCGGTGGTGTTGAATTCAAGTTGGGACTCGGTAACTTTAAAACAGTTATGGAAACGGGCGACTTGGGAAAATATCTTAAAAACACAATTCTTCTTTGTGTTCTCACCGTTCCCCTCTCAACAATCATTGCACTTTTGATTGCGGTTTGCCTTAACTCAATTAAACCTTTCCAAAAAATTCTTCAGACAATTTATTTTCTTCCATACGTTACTAACTCAATTGCAATAGGAATGGTTTTCGCCGCAATGTTCAATACTATTGGCGGTGTTAACTTCAAAGACTCTTGGGGCATTATCAACAATGTTATTCAATTCTTTGGCGGAGAACCTATTATCTGGATTAACCAAGGATCAACCTATGCTGCCAATTTAGCGGTAATGGTTATTTACATTGTATGGAATGCACTTCCTTTTAAGATACTGATTCTTTTGGGCGGTCTTCAAAGCATCAACAAGCAATATTACGAAGCAGCAAGAGTTGATAGCGCTCCCAGAAGAAGAGTTTTCTGGAGAATTACAGTTCCTCTCCTTTCCCCCATGCTTGCTTACGTTATCATAACGGGCTTTATTGGTGGCTTCAAAGAATACACAAGTATCGTTGGTATATTTGGAGAAAAAATGGGACCTGCTGATGACCCCGGAAGGCTTAATACAATGGTTGGATATATTTATGAATCATTGGAAAACGGTATGCAAGGTCAGGCAAGTGCTGCCGCTTTGATTCTTTTCGGTATCATTCTTGTTGTTACTCTGATTAATCTTCAAGTAAGCAAGAAAAAAGTTCATTATTAAGGAGGCGTGCATAATGAATAAATCAACAAACACAAAAGGCCTTAAAGCAATGAACGAAAAAAACGTTAAAAAAGAAACTGAAAAAAGTAAAATTGTTAAATTTTTAGTTCAAGCAGTAATTTATATTTTTCTTTTCGCTATTGCGATTATAGTAATTTTCCCTTTCTACTACATGATTATTTCTTCTCTCAAGGATTTGGCAGAATACAAAAGAAGTGTTCCCACTCTTTGGCCCGAAACAATTCATTTAAGCAACTATAAAACTGCTTTTGAAACAGCAAATCTCGGTACACTTTTCAAAAACACCTTATTCGTTGGCGTTGTATCTACAATTCTTTCTCTTATTATAACGGTTATTTCAGCATTTGCTTTTGCAAGGCTTGAATTCAAAGGAAAAAATCTTCTTTTTGCAGGTCTTCTTGCAACCATGATGATTCCAGGTGAGCTTTTCACGATCACCAACTATATAACCGTTAACAAATTTGACTGGATGAATAGCTACAAAGTATTGGTTATTCCTTTTTTGGTAAGCGTATTTTACATCTATCTTCTTAAGCAAAACTTTATGCAGATACCAAACGAGCTTTACCTTGCGGCAAAGGTTGACGGAACATCAGACTTAAAGTATTTGTGGAAGGTTATGATTCCACTTGCACTTCCCACTCTTATTTCAATTACTATTTTGAAAATGATGGGTGCATGGAACTCATACGTTTGGCCAAGACTCGTTGCAAATGACGAAGCTCACAGAATGATTACCAACGGATTGAGAAATGCTTTTACTGCTACAGATGGTCAGACTGACTACCCTGTTCAGATGGCGGCTGTCGCTATAGTATCAGCTCCCCTTTTTCTTGTATTTATCTTCTTAAGAAAATACATTATGAAGGGTGTAAGCAGAAGCGGTATCAAAGGGTAAATTTTCCCTTTTATATACAAAAACATTTAAGATTTTTCAGAAAGGATTTCACCATGAAAAAACATTTAGCATTATTTTTATCACTTCTCATGCTTGTTTCTTTGTTTACCATTACTTCATGTGGCAATGAAACAGCTGCTCCCACAGGTGATTTCGTTGTTCCTGAAAATGGATATGACGGAAGTGAAGTAACAATCACTTTCTATCACACCATGGGACAAAATCTCCGCGACGTTCTTGATATTTATATTCAGGAATTTAACGCACTTTATCCCAAAATCAAAATCGTTCACGAACAGGTTGGCGGTTATGATGACGTTCGCAGTCAGATAAGCACACAGATTAACGTTGGCAATCAGCCTAATATCGCTTACTGTTATCCCGACCACGTTGCTCTTTATAACCTTGCAAAAGCTGTTGCTACTTTAGACGGACTTATCGACAGCAAAATTGAAGTTACAAGAGCAGACGGAACAAAAGAAACTCTTGGTCTTACCGACGAACAAAAAGCTGACTTTATTGAAGGCTATTACAAAGAAGGTGCTGAATTTGGCGACGGCTTGATGTATAGCATGCCTTTGTCCAAATCCACAGAAGTTCTTTACTACAACAAAACTTTCTTTGAAGCAAACAACCTCTCCGTTCCTAAAACATGGGACGAAATGGAAGCACTTTGTGCAAAGATTCTTGAAATCGATCCTAAAAGCATCCCTCTCGGATACGATAGCGAAGCTAACTGGTTTATTACCATGTGTGAACAATATGGTTCCCCATATACCTCCGCAACAGGTGACAAATATCTCTTCAACAACGATAAAAATATTGAATTTGTAACTAAATTCAGAGAATGGTATCAAAAAGGTTACCTCACAACTCAAACTCTTTACGGTGCATATACTTCAGGATTATTTACAGAAACTGTAAACTCCAGATGCTACATGTGTATTGGTTCTTCCGCAGGTGCATCTCACCAGATTCCCGAAAAAGATGCTGATGGTAACTATCCTTTCGAAGTTGGTATTGCTACAATTCCTCAAGTTGATGCCTCTAATCCAAAAGTTATTTCTCAAGGACCCAGCCTTTGCATTTTCAAAAAGAACAACCCTCAAGAAGTTGTTGCATCATGGCTTTTCGTAAAATTCCTTACAACCAAAGTTGAATTCCAAGCAGAATTCTCCATGGTTTCCGGCTACGTTCCCGTTATTAAATCTGTTAGCGGAAATGAAGCATATCAGAAATTCCTTGAATCAGCCAACGGACATGGAAATCTTCCTGCGCTTTCTGCAAAAATCTGTCTTGAACAGGAAAAAGCATATTATACATCTCCCGCATTCAACGGCTCTTCAGTTGCCAGAGATGAAGTTGGTACACTTATGACCAAATGTCTTTCCGGAAACGATGGCGGAGATACGGCTGCATTTATTAAAAAAGCCTTTGAAGACGCTGTTAAACAATGTAAAGCCAAAGGTTAATTCAATATTGATTAACAAAGACGGATGTAATTATGATAAATAAAACTAAACTGATTTCATTTTTATTGATTTTATGTTTGGTTACCGCAACCCTTCTCGCCTCTTGTGGCGAGGAGGAAGCAAGCGGTAACGTTTCAGATGAAGTATCTGACGTGGATTACGCTTCATCTGTAAAGCTCGATTTAAATTCTTCTGAAACAATGAAGATTAAAGCAGAGGTAAAGCTTTACGTTGACGGAGATACAACCCACTTTTACGTTGACAAAAGTATTGTTGAAACAGGAGTTTTAAAAGCTCGTTATATTGCCATTAACACTCCCGAATCCACAGGTAAAATTGAAGAATACGGAAAAGCGGCTGCAAATTTCACAAAAGAAACTCTCAAAAAAGCTACTTCTATCTATTTGGAATCTGACGATTCCAAGCTTAATGCTGACTCAACGGGCGACAGATATCTCGTTTGGGTATGGTATAAAACAAATGAATCTGAAGAATACAGAAACTTAAACATTGAAATTCTTCAAAAAGGACTCGCAATTGCATCTTCCTCTGCCAACAACAGATACGGCACAGTTTGTGTTGATGCAATTAATCAGGCAAAGGCTCAAAAGCTCTCTGTTCATTCCGGCATTAAAGACCCCGACTTCTACTACGGTGAGGCTGTAGAGCTTACACTCAAGGAATTGAGATGTAACATAGAAGAATACAACGGAGTAAAGGTTGCTTTCAACGGAATTATCACAAAAAATGAAGGCAGCAGTGTTTACATGGAAGCTTATGATGAGGAAACTGAAATGTACTACGGTATCTCCGTTTACTATGGTTACAATCTTTCGGGCGACGGACTCGATATTATGTCTGTTGGAAACGAATCAAGAATTGTCGGCACAGTTACATATTACGAAGCAGGCGGAACTTATCAGGTTTCAGGCGTTTCATATCGCCAGATGAAACCCGATGACCCGAACAATATTCAAAAAATCAGCTCGGGAAAATCTCCTGCTTTCTTCCCTACCACAGCAGATAAATTTGTAAACGGAAAAGTTGAAATTGTTACCGACGAAGACAAAAAAACTTTTGGTTATGCAGAGCTTGCTATGAACACCTCGCTTTTCATGGAAAATCTTACTGTAGTTGATATATATACAACTACTGCAGAAGACAGCTCATCAAAGGGAGCAATGACACTCACATGCTCTTCTGACGGAATTACTGTTGACGTAAGAACAGCAGTTCTTACTGATGAAAACGGTAATATCATAACCGCAGATGCATACGCCGGAAAGACAATCAGCGTTAAAGGAATCGTTGACTATTTCAGCGGTTCATATCAAATCAAGGTTTTATCTGCAAAAGATATTACTGTTCAAGAATAATTTTAAGGAGAACAATTAAACATGAAAAAAATTCTTTCATTTTTGCTCATGCTTGTAACGCTTGTTTCTCTCATGGCAAGCTGTGGAGGAGATGATAGCTCCACTGCTTCCACTTCAGATTTAGAAGCTGCAAAAGCATATTTAAAGAGCATTTATCAAAATGAACCCACAACCACAGCCGCTGATTTCAAACGTACAAACGTTGTTTCAGTTGGCGGTGCTTCCTACAAAATCACCTGGACCGTTGAAGTTGCTGATAATGCAGTTTCTGTTGAAAAGGGTGAAACAGAAGACACAATTAAAATTTTAGTTGAAAAACCCGCAGCTGATATAGCATACGTTCTCAAAGCAACTATAACAGCTCCCGACGGTGCTACTGCAGAACTTGTTTTCAACTACACCGTTCCTGCATACAAAGAAATGACCTTTGCCGATTACATGAAAGCTGAAACAGGCGATCCCGTTATGGTTAAAGGTGTTGTTTCTGCAATTATTGCTAAATCAAAAGGCAACTCCAACAACAGCATTTATCTTCAAGATAAAGACGGTGGATATTACATTTACGGTTTGGAATCCGACCCCGTAACTGACCTCAAAATTGAAGTTGGTATGACAGTTATGGCAACTGGTGAGAAGGATATTTACAATGGAACTCATGAAGTAAAGAGCGCAACCCTTGAAATCGTAGATTCTAACAAATCGGAAATTATTCCCATAGATCTTACAGAAGCTTTCAAAAACGCTTCCGACCTTAAAGATGCTTCTCTTGTAAACATTCAAGGCGCTGTAGCTACAATCAAAGGCGTTGAAATTACAGGTATCAGCCCTTCAAATGATTCTTATTATATGTTTAAACTCGGTGCACTTGAAACATACGTAAGAATTTCTTCATCCTCTTGCCCTCTCACTGCTGATGAGCAAAAAACTTTCATTGATACATACAATGCAAATCTTTTGAAATCCGCAACAGTAACAGGTATTGTCAGCGTATATGACGGAAAATTCTACCTTATCCCCGCAACTGTTGATGCATATAAAGATTTTTTAGACGTTGAACGTACAGATGCAGACAAAATTTCATCTGAAAAAGCAAGTCTTTTCATTCCCGAAAAATTTGCAGTTGACAAAGAATTTGATATTCCTCTTGAGGGAAGAACATTTTCAGATGTAAAAATTTCTTGGACTTCTAACACTTCACATGCAGTTATTGACGGCGGAAAAATTATTGTTAAATTAGCTAATACCGCACAAACTGCAAAAATTACAGCTACACTTACATGCGGTGAAGCATCTGATACCATTGAATTTTCTATTATTCTCGGTGCAAAAGGTAATGAAGAAAAGCCCGAAGGTAAAGCATATTATTTTGCGCTTGCACAAGTTAACATTGGTAAAAACCTTTACTTCACAGGTTCAATGGATGGCAATTTCTATGCTACTTCCGAAAATGCAAATGATGCAGTTAAAGTATATATCGAAGAAGTTAAAGGCGGCGTTAGATTCTACTTCATGAAAGATGGAGAAAGAACTTATCTTGATATTCAAGAATACACCGCAGGTAAAGCAGGCGTTCGTCTTACAACAGAACCCACTTGTGTTTTTGTAAAAGACGATACGGTTGGAACTTATATAACAAACGTTGCAGGCGCCGATTATTACCTTGGAACATACAGCACATACACTACAATCAGTGCATCCAAAACATCATATATTACAGGCGAAAATGCCGCTAACGTTGGTGTTTCTCAATTCCTTGCAGGTCTTCACGAAAATAAGCTTCCCGAAATTGAAGCAAAACCCGATGATAATTCTTCTGAAGAAGAATCTTCAAACGACGTTTCTGCCGACGATACATCTAAAGATGATGGAAGCGAAGCCCCTACAGCTTCATATACAGTTGTAGATTCCCCTAAAGCAGATACAGCATACAAATTTGTACTCACACAAGCAAGTTTAGGAAAAGACCTTTACTTTGCAGGTGAAATGAGCAATTTCTATCTTACAACAACAGAAGATTCTGCTTCTGCTACTGACGTTTATCTCGAAGCAAGCGGCGACGGATATTATCTTTACTTCAAAAATGGCTCTGCTAAAAACTACATCAATATTATCGAAAGAGATGACAAAGCTGACAATCAAACAATCAGAATTGAAGAAACAGCAAAAACTCTCTACAAATTTGACTCCAAGCTCAAAATACTCGTTGCTACCGTAACTTATGCAAGTGGCGCTTCCCAAGATTTTTATTTTGGAACTTATAATACATACAGCACTTTTAGCTCTTCCAAAACAAGCTTTCTTGAAGATGAAAGCAAGATTGGGGTTTCTCAATTCCCTGCTTATTTAGCAACTTTAAACTAATTTATCTTTTTGATAAATTCAATACTAAAAAACAAAGGAATAAATAACAAATGAAAAAAACTCTTAAAAAAGCATTATCTTCATTTATCGTTGTATGTATGCTCATTTCAACGTTTGCTATTATTTCTGTTTCCGCAAACAGCACGCTTACACTTAAAGACAATTCTGCACTTTCTATAATCGAGTCAAACGGAACTAAAGTTGTTCTCGGTTTTCCCGAAGCAAAGACAAGCTCTGAACTTATAGCAAACTTTGATTCAGAAGGTATTGTTGTTTCTAAAGACGGTGAAACACTTACTGATGATGCATTTGTTGGAACAGGAGCTCTAATTACTCTCGGAGAAGATTCTGCATACGTTGTAGTTCTTGGTGATGTAAACGGTGATGGTGAAGTTGATTCTACTGACTATCTCCAAATTAAAAACGTTTTCCTTAAAGAATCTGCATTGGAAGGTGTTTATTTTATAGCTGCTGATGCTCAAGCAGATGGCGAAATCGACACTACAGACTATCTCCAAATTAAAGGATATTTCCTCGGCACAATCAACCTTTACCCTGATATTAACGATGATACTTCCTCTGAAGAGCCTGAAATCTCTGAAGAATCTTCTGAAGCTCCTGTAGTTTCCGAAGAATCTTCTGAAGAGTCCTCCGAAGAAGTTACCTACACTTATATTCTTAACACCAAAAGTAAAAAAATCCACCTTGCTTCTTGTTCCGGTGCCGCTACAATAAGCGATAAAAACAGACAAGGATACAAT
>JAZRPU010000059.1:0-10749 GCA_045649365.1 Eubacteriales bacterium
GCTTTCCCTTTTCGTTTTCATTTCTTTCGTTCATTTGGTTGTTCATATTTTCCTCCGAATATTATATATATTTTTTCGTTTACAATTAAATAAATGTGATTATCCCATCACACAGCATACGTTTTCATAATTCAGACCAAAAAGCGAACATACTATAGATGTGATTTTATCTTTGTCTGCTTCAGAGCCTTTTTTACAAACTATTGCAACCCCTTTTACTTTAGGGAGATTTTCTTTCGTTATTACAAGGGATTCCTCTGAATCCTTTGCTACTATAACGTACTCCTTTGAAACGCTTTTGGTTGTTATTCCATTTTCTCCATAAGTTGTATCCATCTTTTCATTTGTGGCATAGGTATAGGAATATCCCGATTCTAACGTTATCATAACTTTGCATTCTCGCTTACATACGTCTTTCAAAAGAGTTTCCAAGGAGCCTTCAAGTAATGATGCATATTGAACAGAAGAGGGAGCTTCGATTTTGTTTGTGCTTTTCTCTGTTGGTAACAAGAGAAGGATAATTCCCGCGGCGAAGGCGAGAAGAATAAATCCTATGCCTTTCGTTTTAAATATTTTTGAAAGCTTAACCATAACAGTCCTTTTCCGCTATGTTGAAATATTTATTCGCATAGCGCTTTTATGTATTTGTCTATTTCTTCTCGATATATTTCGTCTTCTTCTTCCAACTCCACGGAAAGAGTTATTTTTTCATCCCTGTCTATTTCTATGCAGATACCCTTTGGTATTATTCCAAATTTTTCTTTTATTTTTAAAGAGATTTGTTTTTCTGTCATTTTAATTGCCGCATCTGTCAGCTCATCTCTTGAAAATACGGTTTCTTCGGGCGGAGAAAAGGGAATGGAGATGGATTTTAAGACGCTTTTTAAAGGGGTGATTACAATAATAATACAAACTAAAGCGGATACGTATTTAACGTATTTTCCCAAGGATGACCCTTCTGAAAGAACAGAAGCAAAAGACCCTGTAATACCTGCGGCAAGCAGAATCATAAAATAGTTTTTCATTGTTCAAGCGTTTACCCCCGTTTTTGCAAATACTGCAACTGATATAATGAAAAGTATGCCAGTTCCACACATTATAGCAACTAATATATTAAAAAGTGAGTTTATTTCATAGAGAAAGTCAGATTCTTTATCAAGTCCCAACATCCTTGCAAATATCCCGCAAAAAAGTATAGATAGCTTATATAATACGGTGTAAATTATAGGCGGGAGAATAATTGAAAAAACTGTAACGACCCCAATTGCTCCTACCGTGGCTTTAACTGTACCTACAGCAGTTATTACCGATTTAACGTTTTCTCCCAGCATGTTTCCAATAACGGGGATAAAAACTCCGGATGCAAATTTAAGACTTCTTATGGCGGCATTATCTGCTGCTGCCGCAACTGCGGTTTGAAATATCATAACAAATCCAAACATAGAAAATAAAAAAGCAAGAATAACGCTTACAGAGTTTTTTATCAGAGAAGAAACCGCACGAAGATTTACTGATGACGGTAATGATGAAATTATAGCAAGTGCAAAGGCAACGCTTAAAAGAGTGAGTAATACTTTGTCTGAAATTATCTCTACAGATGACATGAATAAAAGCAACGTTGAAGCAGAAGAAGATGCCGCTGCGGTAGCACCTCCTGTAATCTGCAAGGAGGTCATTATGGGCATGAGCGCGGCAAAGTATGAAGTAAGACCGTCTAAAGCTTTTTTAGACGTTTCAAAAACTGATGCTGTCATGGAATAGGCGGAGGCAGAAATCAACAAAACAGAAAAATAATCGTAAGTGTTGCTCAAAGCAGAATTATCTGCCAAAGATTTTGTGGTTTTAAAAACTGATGCTATAATGATTAAAGATAGCATGAGAGAAAATCCCTTTAAAACCGAACGTATTCCTTTAGTGAATGCATCTGAAAAAATATAATATATTTTTTCGGGAAAAAATATCCCCTTTTCTCCGTTCATTTCTTCATCTGTGAGATAGGAATTGGAAAATTCAACCGCGCTTTCCACGAAGTCTTTTTCTTCAGAATCATAAGCATGTCCTTTTAATGAAAAAGCAGGAATTGAAAACAAAACAAAAAGAATAATTATAACTTTAAAGAATTTGTCCCGCACTTTTAAGCACCTCCTTTATCAAAGGTACAGAAAGATAAATAATTGCTATTTTCCCTCCGAGTTCAACCTTTGAAGCAATTCCGTTCTCTCCAAAATCCCTACATATTTCCGAGGTTATCTGACAAAGCAACGCTATTATCAAAGCTTTTGTAATGGGAGAAAAAATATTTGAGCCACCATATTGATTTATATATTGAATAAGCTCTTTCAATGCAGAAAGCTCTTTTATTGCTACTCCCAAAAGAATAATTCCCGCGCCTGCCGCGGCATAGGGAGCAAATTCACTTTTTACGCTTTTTAAAAGAGAAATTCCGCAAACACAAAAAAGAGCCGCGGCACAGTATGTAAAAATATTCATGGCTATAATCCAAATATGTTTCCTATTGCTTTGAAAAGTGCGGCAATTTCTTTTATAAGCACAAGCATAACGGTTATTACTCCCGCAAGTGTAACAAAGGTTGCTTGTTCGTCTTTTCCGCTTTTTTGAAGTAATTGTACGCCAACACTTGTCAAGAGTCCTACACCTATGATTTTTAATACTAAAGATACATCCATTATTTTCCTCCATGCTTTTAATAAAGCAAAACGGCGATAATGCAAGAAATAAGAAGCGAAAGAGTTTTGTATAACTTGATTTTTGAAAGCGTTTCTTTTCTCTGGTTTGATAAATCTTTTTCCAGACAGTTTTTTATTCTTTTTAAGGATTCCAATTGTGATGATTTATCAAGAGCTCCCAACGTTTGAGCGAAATCCTTTAGCTCATTTTGTGTAGCTTCTGAACAAACGTCTGCATATAGAAAAAGAATTTTTTCTCCGTAGCTGCCTCTGAATCCCTTTAGCTTCTGCTCAATATAAGGAGATTTTTTCTCGGCTATGTAGTTGGAAAATATTTTATTCAACGGAAGAGATTTTTTCTCTATTCCCGCTTGAACGTATGAAATCAGACCATATAGCTCTTCTGCTTCTTTAAGCGTGTCCTTTTCCGCTTTGCATAAAATCGTTCCGAACAGCGACCCTGAAATTACTATCGAGGTTAATGCTACAAGCTTTATCACTTCGTTCTCCTTAAAGGCTTTTTATTATGTACTTATATTCATTTCTTTCTTTTTCTATACCAACGGTATATTTGAAAATTCCCGCATTTATTATGTTTTTAATAAATTCTCTTTTGCATAATTCCTCAATGCTTCTTCCGTGAAAGGTGCAAACAAAGCTAACTCCCGCATTGCATCCCGATAAAATTGCTTTTCCGTCTTCTTCAACAATTTCGTCACAAACAATAATTTCGGGTGACATTGTTCTTGTGAAAAGCTCAATGCTTGTTTTTTTGTCAACTCCGCTTATAAAATCGCAAAGCCCCTTTTTTTGATACGCGCCCGATAGCTCAAATCTTTCATCCACAACACCAACTCTGTATGCATGGGTATATTTCCCTGTGGATAAAAGATAAATCAAGCTTTTTAAATAAGTAGTCTTCCCGCAACATGGAGGGGAATAGATAGCAACTCCGCAGGGTGAGTTTTTCATGAGCAACGCGGTATCTTTTGCTATTTCCGGCAAAAACACGTTAAGTCTGATATTAATAGACGTTATTTCCGAAAAGGTTATTATTCTCCCGTTTTCCGTTAATGCTTTTCCGCATATTCCCGCTCTCGCTCCGCTTTCCAAAGGGATAAATCCTTTTTTTATATACTCTTCAAAGGAATATTTTGAATATTTACACAAGGCGTTGACACATTGCAAAAGCTCGTCGGCTGTTGATTTAATTGCTTTTTCCGGCTTTACTTTTTGCCCGTTTTGGTCAAAAGTAACGTTCCCGTCTTCACAAGTAACAGAAACGGGGGCGTTTAATCTTAATCGTATTTCCGTTACTTGTGAGGCTTCAAGAAAAATAAGTGCTTTCGATAACCTCTCGGGCAGATATATGAATAAATAATCCAGATTCATTTTAGCTTTCCTTTTGAGTTTGATAATGCAAAAATCGCAATGGGAATATATGCAATAATCGATAAAACTATTTTGATAATTCCGAATCGGGCAGACGTTTGCTCGTTGAGAATGAAAGATATGGCAAAGCATTGAGAAAATGTAACCGTTGTAGGAAAAACGTATTCTCTGATAAAATTCAGCTTCATTCCGCTTACTTTTTTTAATCTTCCATAACAGAGCAAGAAAGAAAAGGTGTTAGAAACGATTAAAAGGATAATATATCCAATTTCTCCCGTGCTTCTCATGAAAAGCAAAATGGAAATCAGTCGTAAAGCGGAATTGTAAAGTCCGTATCTGAAAACTCTGCTTTCTTCTCCTATGCTTTTTAAAAGCCCGTCGCTGACTGTTTCAATATACATAAACGGTGTAACTGTGGCAAGAATTTTTATGGCATAGGCGCTTTCAGAGCTTCCATACAGAAGCAAAGATATGTCTTTAGAGAAAAAGAAAAAAATGCTTCCCGCGGGTATGGAATATACCGTTACGGTTTTCATTATCTTTTGTATTTTTGAATCTCTTTCGTGCTTGTCGGTAGTGCCTGATATTTGAGGTATTGCAACAGATACAACTGCCGAAAGAAAGGAAAAAGGGAAAAACAACGCGGGAATCGCCATTCCTCTTATTATTCCGAATACCGAAAGTGCATCGCTTTTGCTTCCCATGCTTATTTCAAGCATTGCGGGAATTAAAATGCTTTCTACTGTATGAAGAAGATTTGAGGTATATGCACTTCCCGCTATGGGGAGCGTAACTTTTCCTACGGAAAGCAAGCTGTTCTTTCTTGTTTCCATGGGTAAAACAGGAGTATCTTTTCCTTTTCCAAAGGCGTACATAAATGTTAAAAGTAAAAATGAGGAAAACTCTCCCAATGTCAATCCCGTAACAATTCCAATGCAAAAGCTTTCAAGGTTTTGCTCTCCAAGTAAAAAGGTTTTGAAAAAAAATACCGTAACGGAAATTTTAACAGTCTGCTCAAACAAAGAAACCATTGAGGGCTTGTATATTTGACCTGTTCCAAGTAAATATCCTTTAAGACAAGCAGATACAGCCATAAATACCATGCTGAAGCCTAAAATAAACAAAGGCTTTGAAGTTCTGTAATCCTTTAAAACGAATTTCGCTAAAAAAGGAGATAGCCCCATTAATAAAACAGAAGCAAGAAGGCTTATGCAAAGAGCAATACAAATTCCCATGCTCAATATTCGCCTTCCCGTAGCTTCACCTTCTTTATCGCTGTATAAATTTCTCTTCTCTGCCACAAGTCTTGAAACCGCTACGGTAAATCCCGAAGTGGCAAAGGTGGCAAACAAGGAATATACCGACATAATAAGCTGATAAAGTCCCATCCCTTCAGAACCGATACGTGCAGAAAGATAAGACCTGAAAAGCATACCTTCTCCTTTTATCAAAAAGGAAATCACTGTGAGAACCGCGGCACTTGCAAATATATTATTTTGTTTTTTTACTTTGCTTTCTTTTGAAAGTTCTGTTGAGTTTACCAATTTATATACCTCAATATGGCTTTTTTTAAAATATATTGAAAAATAATCATAAATATTCTTGAAAGTTGAGAATAAATGTGTTATACTTAATAGGATAAATAACAAAAACTCTTATTTTTGTTATTTGGGCGGGTATAAATTCCCCCAAATATCCTTTTTGTATAAAAAAATAAAAATATATTTTGGAGGTTGTCTCTCTGTGAGAGACGTTGACACAATATGGTTCAGGAAATGATTGACTTTTTAAGAAAATACGATGGGGAAGTAGCTTCTTCAATCGAAGCAGAACTTAAAAGACAGCGTAGAAACATCGAGCTTATCGCTTCTGAAAACATCGTATCCGAGGCAGTTCTTGCGGCACAAGGCTCTATACTTACTAATAAATACGCCGAAGGATATCCTGCGAAGAGATATTATGGCGGCTGTGAATACGTAGACGTAGCTGAAAACCTTGCAAGAGAAAGAGCAAAAAGACTTTTCGGTGCAGGCTTTGCAAATGTTCAGCCTCATAGCGGTGCTCAAGCAAATACTGCTGTATATCTTGCTTTCCTCAAGCCCGGTGATACGGTTATGGGAATGAGCCTTGCTCATGGTGGACATCTTACCCACGGAAGCCCTGTTAACATTTCGGGACTTTATTTCAATTTCGTTGATTACGGTGTTTCCAGCGAAACTCAATGCATCGACTATGATGTTTTTGAGAAAAAAGCAATGGAATGCAAAACTAAACTTATCGTTGCAGGTGCTTCTGCTTACCCCAGAATAATTGATTTTGCGAGAATCAGAGAAATTGCTGATAAATGCGGAGCTCTCTTTATGGTAGATATGGCTCACATCGCAGGTCTTGTTGCTGCGGGACTTCATCCTAACCCTGTAGAATATGCTGACATCGTTACTTCTACCACTCATAAAACTCTCAGAGGTCCCAGAGGCGGACTTATTTTGACAAACAATGAAGAATACGCCAAAAAGATTGATAAGGCTATCTTCCCTGGAACGCAAGGCGGTCCTCTTATGCACGTTATTGCTGCAAAAGCAGTATGCTTTGGAGAAGCTTTGAAAGACGAATTTAAAGAATATCAAAAACAAATAGTTAAGAATGCATCAGTTCTTGCAGACAAGCTTGTTGAAGAAGGATTTAAGCTTATTTCAGGCGGTACGGATAACCACCTTATGCTCGTTGACTTAAGACCTTTTGATATCACAGGTAAGGAATTTGAAAAACGTCTTGACAAGGTTTGCATTACAGTTAATAAAAATGCTATTCCCGATGACCCTCAAAGTCCTTTCGTGACAAGCGGTATAAGAGTTGGTACTCCCGCTGTTACTTCAAGAGGCTTCAAAGAAGAAGAAATGATTAAAATTGCTTCCCTTATGAAGCTCACAGCAACAGAATTTGAAGCTAAAGAAGAATATATCAGAGCAGAAGTTAACGCCCTTTGCGAAAGATTCCCCATTTATTAATTTAACTGAATAAATATAACTGAATAAATATAAAAGCTGTTACAAACCGCGTAAACGCGAATTGTAACAGCTTTTTCTTTTAACAAAACAGACGCTTGTCCCAAATATGCGGAACAGCGTCTGAATTTTTTAATCCCTGAATATCACGGGTATAAACCTTTTCTTTAACGTCATCAAGAATTTCATCATAGCGGTTAGCAATAATTACGTCACTTTGTTCTTTAAAACGAGAAAGGTCATTTACAACGGAGCTCCAAAAAAAAGTTACTCCGTCTTCAAGGGTTGGCTCATAAATAATCACTTCAGCCCCTTTTGCTTTAATTCGTTTCATAACTCCTTGAATAGAGCTTTGTCTGAAATTGTCAGACCCTGCTTTCATTGTGAGTCTGAAAACGCCTATAACAACATTTTTTTCTTTACTTACATCCCATTGGCTATTTGCTTCATAATATCCTGCTTTTTGCAAGATTCTGTCGGCAATAAAATCTTTTCTTGTTCGGTTTGATTCCACAATAGCTTGAATAAGATTTTCGGGAACGTCGTTATAATTTGCAAGAAGTTGTTTTGTGTCTTTGGGCAAACAGTATCCAACATACCCAAACGAGGGATTGTTATAATGATCTCCGATTCGTGGATCGAGTCCGATTCCGCTAATAATGGATGCGGTATCCAGTCCTTTAATTTCTGAGTAAGTATCTATTTCGTTAAAATAAGAAACACGGAGAGCAAGGTATGTATTAGCAAATAATTTTACTGCTTCAGCTTCTGTAAAACCCATTATAAGCGAAGGAACATCTTTTTTGATAGCTCCTTCTTTAAGCAAATCCGAAAAACGATTTGCCGCCTTTACTAAAAAATCATCAGAAGTATCTGTGCCAACAATTATTCGCGAAGGATATAGATTGTCATACAATGCGCGACTTTCGCGTAGAAATTCCGGACTGAAGATAATATTGTTTGAGCCTGTAATTTCTCTGATTTTTTTTGTGTATCCCACAGGTACAGTTGATTTGATAACCATTATGGCGTTAGGATTGCAGGAAATAACTGTTTTTATAACCGATTCTACAGCAGATGTGTCAAAAAAGTTCTTTTGGTGTCATAATTGGTTGGAGTGGCTATAATTATATAATCAGCATCTGAATAAGCCTCTTTAGCATCAAGCGTGGCGGTAAGATCAAGATTTTTTTCTTTTAAATATTCTTCTATCTCTTTATCAACTATGGGAGATTTTCTTTGATTGATCATCTCTACTTTTTCCGGAATTATGTCAACTGCGACAACTTTATTATGTTGAGAAAGCAAAACCGCCATGGAAAGTCCAACATATCCGGTTCCTGCAACTGCTATTTTCATTGCTTTATCTCCTGAAGTTGTATTTTATAAAAGTGTTTATACCAAAGTGCAAATTTTTCAAGTCCTTCTCTGATGGATGTTTTAGGTTTGAATCCAAAATCTCTTTCCAAAGCGGAAACGTCTGCATAAGTAGTTGGAACATCTCCTGCTTGCATTGGAACAAGTTTTTTGTGCGATTCGAAATCATAATCCTCCGGTAAGACTTTTGCTTTAATTAGCTCTTCTTGAAGTATTGAAACAAAGTCAAGAAGATTTTCGGGATTACTGTTTCCTATATTGTAAATGCGATATGGAGGGATTGGAAGTCCGTCAGTTCCATTGATTCGTTCGGGCGCGCATTGAATAACTCTTGAAACGCCTTCAACTATATCATCGATATAAGTAAAATCTCTTTTGCAATCTCCAAAATTGAAAATTTGAATATCCTCTCCCGCTAATAGCTTGTTTGTAAAACCGAAATAAGCCATGTCGGGTCTTCCGGCAGGACCATAAACAGTGAAAAACCTTAACCCTGTAGACGGAATATTGTATAATTTGGAATAAGAGTGTGCTAAAAGTTCATTGGATTTTTTGTGGCTGCATATAAGCTAACCGGAGAGTCAACCTTATCATCCGTGGAATATGGAATTTTTACATTACTTCCATAAACACTTGAAGATGAAGCATAAACTAAATGCTTAACAGGGTAGTGGCGACAAGCCTCCAGAACGTTATAAAATCCTATAATATTTGATTCAATATATACGTCAGGATTAGCGATAGAATATCTGACTCCGGCTTGGGCTGCAAGATTTATAACTACATCAAAGGAAAACTTTTGAAATAAATCAAAAAGAAGAGTTTTATCAGCAATGTTCCCTTTGATAAAGAGCCATTTTGAGTTACTGGTGTTAGAAATGTGCTCTATATCGTTCAGACGGTGCTCTTTAAGAGAAACGTCGTAATAGTCATTCATATTGTCAAGTCCGACTATTAAGCTTTCATTGGAAGCTTTAAGTAATTTTTTTGTAAGATTTGCTCCAATAAATCCGGCTGCACCGGTTATTAGTATTTTTTGTTATTTAGGCTAATGTTTTGTTGTAACATATTAATTATTCCTTGAAATTAGTTTGCTTTTCTTTCTGATATAAGTTTTACTGTCATATTGACTGCAAGAATTATCAAAGAAACAACGGCAGCAGCTTCCATTTTTGCTTGCGCTTCAAATTGATTAATCATGAGTGCCAACGGTTTGTTTGAGGTGTTTGAAAGGAATGATACTGCGGATATTGTCATCATACTGTTGACAAAGAAGAAAGAAAACATTTCTTTTATAGTATGGTTACAGTTCTTAATCAATACATCTTTTATTATTCGAATTTTTCCTATTCCCAGTGTTGCTCCAACGTCCTCAAGATTTGAATTCATTTTGGAAAATGCGGTGTATATCATAAGATATGGTGAAGCAAAAAAATGAATCATATTGACAATGGCAAGTATTATAATAGTTCCGTATATAGAGCTGTTTTTAAAGAAGATGGCGTATGAAAGTCCTAATACTATTCCCGGAACAGCTCCCGATGACATGGAAAAAAGATGAATAAGTTTAGACAAGGAAGCTTGACATCTTGCTGAAAAATATGCAGTTATAATAGCAAAAACAACGCCAAACAAGGAGGTGAAAATAGCTATAAGTATAGAATTTAAAAGGTAGTCACCCGCTCCAAGTTGAAACGTTTTGATAAAGTTATCAAACGTTATTGCCATATCAGAAGGATACTTTTTTACGAAAGCTAACAAAATAAAAGAAAAAATTGGTAACATTAAGGATAGCGACAATATTAAAGTTACCAAAAATGAAAAAGAATCCTTTAAAAAATGTTTTCTGTTTTCAAAAGGCTTTGTAACGTATGTTGAATTCGAATTGTTTTTATTGGCGATATCTAACAAGAAAGCTATTATAGCGGGTGCAAGCAGAATAATTCCATATACACACCCTTTTCCAAAATTGAGCTGTCCAATAACTTCTTGGTACATTACCATGGGAAGTGTTTTAAACTTTCCTCCGATCATAAGAGGAACTCCATAGTCGGTAAAAGAAAGCGTAAAAACGGAAAAGATAACTGATATAAGTGGTTTTTTCATGTATGGCAAAGAAATTGACCAAAAAGAATGCCATTTTGAAATACCGAGCACTTGAGCAGCTTCATATTGCGATGAATCTTCAAATTTCAAGATGTTGGAAATCATTAAAACTGCAACAGGCAAGGAATACATAACAGAGCCAATTACAATTCCTAAAAGTCCATATAAACCATCTTTAATAT
>JAZRPU010000060.1:0-36307 GCA_045649365.1 Eubacteriales bacterium
ACAAGTTCGTTTTTAGTTATGATTTTTATAGCCACACTGAAAATCGCTAAAAATGAAAAAAATGTTAATATACACAATAAGACTGTTTACGAAAAAACTCTTGACAAATTGACAAAATAGCTGTATATTTATATACTGTTACAGGATAATTTTACAGAGTATCTGTTTGCAAATCCTTTTAAAAAATAGTAATTACAGGTAGGGATTTTTTAAAAATGGAAAAAAATTTGAACGATGTTCCCATCGGAGGGGATACCTCCGCAAACACTATTCTGAGTCTCAGAAATATTTCAAAAACCTTTGATGATGACTTGATTCTCAACGGAATTTCTCTTGATATCAAGGATAAAGAGTTTGTAACCTTGCTTGGTCCTTCAGGCTGCGGTAAAACTACAACCTTAAGAATTATTGCGGGATTCGTTAATTCTGACGAGGGAGATGTTTTTTTTGAAGGAAAACGTATAAACGATATTCCACCGCACAAGCGTAACGTTAATACGATTTTCCAGAAATACGCTCTTTTCCCTCATTTAAACGTTTGGGATAACGTTGCTTTCGGAATGAGAATCCAAAAAAGACCTGAAGCTGAAATAAAAAAGACAGTAAAGGAAATGTTGGAGCTGGTAAACCTTAAAGGCTTTAACCGCCGTGACGTTAACTCTCTTTCGGGAGGTCAGCAGCAGCGTGTTGCTATAGCTCGTGCATTAGCTGTAGGGCCCCGCGTTCTTCTTCTTGACGAGCCTTTGGGAGCGTTGGATCTCAAGCTTCGCAAGGATATGCAGGTTGAATTGAAAAACATTCAGCAGAGAATGGGAATTACGTTTATATACGTTACTCACGATCAGGAAGAAGCTCTTTCCATGTCTGATACGGTTGTTGTAATGGACAATGGTATTATTCAGCAGGTAGGAACTCCCACAGATATCTATAATGAACCTAAAAATGCTTTCGTTGCCGACTTTATAGGTGAAAGTAATATTCTTGACGGTCTTATGTTGGGAGATTTTAAAGTTCGTTTTTCGGGCAAGGAGTTTGACTGTCTTGATAAAGGCTTTGGCGCAAACATTCCTGTTGACGTTGTTGTTCGTCCTGAAGATGTAGATATCGTCAGCGTGGAAAAGGGAATGCTCGTTGGTACTGTAACTTCTGTTACGTTTAAAGGCGTGCACTATGAAATCATCGTTGATATCGGTGGCTTTAAGTGGATGATTCAAACAACGGATTTTGTGGGCGAAGGCGCAAAAATCGGATTGTATATTGAGCCTGATGCCATTCACGTTATGAATAAATCGGAATATTCCGGCAAATTTGGCGACTATAGCAGCTTCAGCGATGAGCTTGACGAGCTTTCTAACCCCAATACTGGGGAAGAGGTGTGAAGATGGAGAAAAAAAGCCTCGGACAAAAGCTTATCAATGCGCCATACATTTTATGGTCAGCACTTTTTATCGTTATTCCTCTTTTAGTTGTGGCTTGGTATTCTTTCACAGGTGAAGACGGTAGCTTTACCTTTGGAAATTTTATAGCTATATTGGATGCAAAATATCAGAAAGTTTTTGTTAATTCCTTGGCGTTTGCCTTTGTCGCAACGGTTATTTGCTTAATTTTGGCTTATCCTATTGCATATTTTATATCAAGAACGTCAGCCAAAATTCAAAGACTAATGGTAGTGTTCATAATGCTTCCCATGTGGACAAATATTCTTATAAGAACTTATTCCTGGCTTGCATTGCTTGAAGATGCGGGAATAGTGAATACTGCCCTTTCTCATTTTGGAATAGAGCCTGTTAAGTTTATAGGCACTTCGGGAGCTGTTATTTTGGGAATGGTTTATAATTTTCTTCCCTTTATGATACTTCCTATATACTCTGTTATGTCTAAAATGGACAGACGAGTTATCGAAGCGGCTCAAGATTTGGGTTGCGACGGTTTTCAAGTTCTCACAAAAGTGATAATTCCGTTGAGCGTTCCTGGTATTGTTTCCGGAATAACAATGGTTTTCGTTCCTGCTATCAGCACTTTCTACATTTCTCAAAAGCTGGGTGGAGGTATGATTACTCTTGTCGGTGACACAATAGAACAGCAATTCAAGTATATTGATAACGGTTATCACGTTGGTGCTGCATTTTCGCTTTTGCTTATGTTACTTATTCTTGCATGTACTGCAGTAATGAATAAGTTTACTGACGGCGAAGACGGAATATTGATGTAAGAGAGGAGAACGAAAATGAAGATAGCATCTAAAATATACGTTTTTCTTATTTTTGCATTTTTATATGCGCCTCTCTTGATAATAGCGTTTTTCTCTTTTAACTCTACAGACAGTACAGCAGTTTTTGAAGGCTTTTCTCTTCATTGGTATAAAGAACTTTTTCGTGATGATGACACCCTTGCGGCTTTGAAAAACACTCTTGTACTTGCGGTGACTTCTTCTGTAATTTCTGCTGTTATTGGTACCGCGGCGGCGGTTGGAATTTCTAAAATGAAAAAAGGCTTTCTCAGAAAGTCCATAATGACTGTAACTAATATGCCTATGATGAACCCCGATATAGTAACAGGCGTTTCAATGATGCTCTTGTTCGTTTTGGTCGGAGCTTTAGTGAATAGTAAAAACGTTTTGGGATTTCCAACAATTCTTATTTCTCATATAACGTTCCAGCTTCCTTACGTCATCCTTTCCATTTTACCAAAGATAAAACAAATGGATAAGCATTTGCCTGAGGCTGCTATGGATTTGGGATGTACTCCCGTTCAATCTTTCTTCAAGGTTGAGCTTCCCGCTATTTTGCCGGGTATAATAACGGGCTTGATGATGGCGTTTACGTTGTCTATGGACGATTTTGTTATAAGCTATTTCGTTTCGGGAACATCATATCAAACGTTGCCAATCAGAATTTTCTCCATGACGAAAAAACGTGTTAAGCCTGATATGTATGCCCTTTCAACACTTATTTTTGTTTCTGTTCTCATTCTTCTCATTCTTATAAATCTTCCATCGAAAGAAGAAAGAATGAAGAGAAAAAAGAATAAAAAATCCCGCGTGGGCTAAATCTAATTTTTAAAAGTGAGGATTAAAAATTGAAAAAAATCGCATCTATTGTTTTGTCCGTTGTTATGCTTGCTTGCTGCTGCTTTGCGGCTTCTGCTTACGAGTTTGATAAAGGTACTGCCGAGATAGATTATTCACAATATAGCGGTAAGACCCTTACGGTTTTTAATTGGGGTGAATATCTTTCCGACGGGTCGGATGATATGATGGACGTTAATGCCGAATTTGAGAAGCTTACGGGTATTAAAGTTAATTATGTTAACTTTGAAACCAACGAGGATATGTATGCCAAAATAAAAGGCGGCGGGTCAAATTACGACGTTATAATTCCCTCTGACTACATGATTGCAAGAATGGCAAAAGAGGGTATGCTTGAAAAATTGGACTATTCAAGAATTCCTAATTATCAATACATAAGCGACGAATACAAGGGATTGTATTACGATGAAAAGAACGAATATACCGTTCCTTATTGTGTTGGTAAGGTTGGACTTATTTATAACACAAAAATGGTTGAAGGCTCCCCTGATAGCTGGAACATCCTTTGGGATTCAAAGTATTCGGGTAAAATCCTTATGATAAACAATAGCAGAGATGCCTTTGGCGTTGCTCATTTCCTTTTGGGTAACAGCGTTAATACAGAAGATGAAACAAAATGGAATGATGCTGCTACAAAGCTTAAGGAACAGAAACCTATACTTAAAAGCTACGTTATGGACGAAGTGTTCAATCTCATGGAAAGCGGAAGTGCTGCTATGGTTCCTTACTATGCAGGTGATTTCCTTACCATGTATTCAAATAACAGCGATTTAGCTTTTGTTTATCCTAAAGAGGGAACAAATATTTTCGTTGACTGTGCTTGCATTCCAAAAGGCGCTGAAAATAAGGAAATGGCTGAACTTTACATAAATTTCCTTGCAGACCCTGCTGTTGCTGTAGAAAATGCAATTTACACAGGTTACGCTTCTCCTAACAAAGCAGTTCTTGAAAATGAAGAATACGTTGAGTATCTTGCAGAAATTCATCCTGATGCTCAAAAAATACTTTATGGTGACCCCGGCGTTGAGGTTGAATATTATCATGACCTTCCCGATGCAACGAAAACTCTCATGAATCAGCTTTGGGAAGACGTTAAGGTTGGTGGCTTTGACCCCACAGTACTTATCGTGGTTTGTGTTGTTATAATAGTTGCTTTGGTAGTTTTCTTCGCTGTGAAAAGCAGTAAGCGTAAAAAAGCAATGGAAGACATGGACTAATTAATCATAAATTTTAAAACAGCTTATCGCTTTGCGGTAAGCTGTTGGCATATTATAATATATTTATGGAGGTTTATTGTGAAAAGCGGAAGATTTACTAAAATATCAAAAATTTTATTGAAAGCTTTGGTTGTTGTATTCTCGTTATTGTTTTTACTCGCATCGTGTAATTCATCTGAGTCAAAAACAGAAGATAATAGCTCGTTGATATCCTCTGACGATTTATCGCAACAAGCTTCAGATGAAGCTACTTCTCAAACATCCGAAGAGTTCACAGAGGAATCTGAAGTGTTTTTGCCACCTGATGACGGCTTTTACATTCTTTATACTGAAGATGAAGTGGATTTTTCAAAAGCACCTAAAGCGGAAATCAATAAGTATCCTTGGAACAATGACTATTCACCTTATGCTTATGGGCAGGTTGTTTTCAAAAAAGACGATGGATTTTACGTTTATATGTATTGTAAGGAATCAAATCCTAAAACGGTGATTACTGAAAACGGGGGCAACGTTTATTTGGATAGCGCATTGGAGTTTTTCTGTGATTATAATCCCCAAAAGGTAAAGGTGAGCAAAAATTATATTAACCTTGAAATGAACTCCGCGGGGGTTTATCTTGCTCAATATAACGGAAAGCCTATTGATAGCATGTCTGATGAAAAAATAACTGTTGAGGGGCTTCGCCGCAAGGATTATTGGTCTGTAACTGCCCATATACCGTTGGGATTGATAAAAGACGTTTACGGTGACGTGGAAATCGGAGAGGGAAGTATTGTGGAGTGCAATTTCACAAAATGCGGAAGCGGTACTAAAATCAAGCATTGGGGTACGTGGCAAACGTTGAGTGGTACAAGCCCCAATTTCCATCAGCCCGAGCTTTTTGCCCAAGTTCAGATAAAAAAATAATTTAAATAATAAAAAGCTTGAAAAGAGCCAATTCTAAAAGCAAAAATTGCTCAACAGCCATTGGAGTTTCATGTGTATCACCACAACTAATACACTAAAATAAGAAAGCTGTATTTGAAACAGAAGAAAATAAAGGAAGAAGTATTGCTGAATGCAATTTTACAAAATGTGGAAACGGTATTGAAATTAAGTGTCAGAGAATGTGGCAAGCATTAGGTGAAATCAGCTTCAATTTCCATCAATATCAGTTTTTTTCAAGCTTTAAAAAATAATTAAAAAAACAAATTGGATTTTTCAATTTTGCTTTTTGGCAGAAAAGAAAAATCCAATTTTTGTTTTGATGTGTTGTTATGGTAGAGCTAAAAACGAAAATGAATCAAGAAAGATTGTTTTGAATCAGCGCACTTCCACATTGAATGAATTGTTTCGGTGGTTTTCCTTTTGGCTTTCAAAATATTGTTCGCATCCCTTAATTTCAATTGCGGGAACATAAGTTTTTGCATAGGTGCCTATCTTGTCGGCGGATTTTCCTATATATTTATAGAATGCATAAAAGGGAACACATATTTTTGAATCATATTCTTGCACATACTCAATATCAACGTAATTATAATTGGTGAAATCTACTTGGGGTTGCATTTCCATACACAAACTACATGAGTGTCCGCAAAAAACGTATCCTTTATTCAAAAGCTCTTCTGCTTCTTTAACGGATATGGTTTTCGATTTTCCGTATACGCTATAGTATTCGTTCCAGCTTTCTTTCGTTTTATATAATGAAACGTTTGATAAAAATGCTTCATCCTTTGACCCGTCCCAATGGCAAAACGTTCCGCTTCCCCAGTCTGTATAAAAGGTTAATAGAATATATTCAGATGTCATGGGATGGTTTTTAAAGTCGATGGGAAAAATAGTTTCTTCGGGAGAATACAGATAAATTTCTATAGTTTTTAATTGATTTGATGAATATATTCGATTAATCTTGACGTCTGAATATTCTTTTCCGAAAGTGTTGCATACGTAATTGATTGTATTTTTTAATTTATTTATTATCTGACTATCTGTATCGGAATTTGAAATTGAAATCATGTTTCCTTTTAGCTTCAGCCTTCTGGAGTCAAGGTCAAAATAATTAAAGTACAAGAGATTTTCTTCTTCGGTGAATCGTATTGTCCTTCTTCCGTCTTCTATTTCAGCGGAATATATAATGGTGGAGTCCCAATTTTGCTGCTCCCTAATGATGTATTCTTTCGTGTCGAAATTGAAAAAGCTTGTTGCTTTGTCTGAATATTCTGATATAAAGTCCTTTAACTGTTTTTTTGATGATGAAGAATCATTGGGAGAAAATATAGGCAAATATTCAGCATTTGTTATGGGGGAGAGATTCAAATATTCGGGAGATGATACAAAAGTTTTAGTATATTGATTTGTACCATTCGAGTCTTTTATTTCGGGAAAAAGTTCTCCCACTTCAAAAGCATCTAAAACAATTTCGTCAACGCGGGAATCGATAACAGGATTCCAAGCTTCACCATTTGGAATATATGGTTTAATATACGGATTATCTTCGGGCGTTGAATTTATCCACGGAATCAAAGCAAAGCAAACCGCACCTGCTATTAACAAAAAACAAGCGGCTATTGCTGTGAATCTTATCCACGTCTTGCTGTGAATTGTTCTATCCTTTTGGTTTATATATTCTTCTACAATTTGGGAATCTATATAGTTCATTCCCTCGTTCCATTCACTTTTTTTCACAAAGAATATCCCTCGCTTTCAAGTGCTTTTCTTAATAACGTTTTTATTGTGGCAAGCTCTTTATTTACCGTTGACTGACTAACCTTTAAATTATTTGCTATGGTGGAAACAGAATCGGCAACATAATATCGGCTCATGAATATAAACCGTCTGCGCTTGTTGAGAGAACGAATAAAAATGCTGATAATCTCTCCGAGATGCTTGGCATCAAATTCAGAGGATATGTCATTATCGCTTGAAATAAAATCTTCTAGCTCGCTTAATGCTATTGTCATTTCAGAGGGGATTACCTTTTGACGTGTGTTTTGTTGATAACGTTTTATGGCTGTCCTTCTGGCAATTGCGGTTAAAAATGCCTTTAAAACATTGGGCTTATGAGGCGGAATTGCATTCCACGCCCCTAAATATGTGTCGTTCACACATTCCTCGCAATCAAGCTTGTCGTGCAATACGTTGTATGCGATTGTGTGTAAATACTTTTTGTATTTAAAATCAGTTTCTTCAATTGCTCTTTCATCCCGCGTCCAATAGAGATTAATAATATCCTTGTCTTCCATTGGCACTTTTTCCGCATCTTTGGCTTTTTTCTCCATAATCATTCCACCTTTTTGCAAATTTGTGTAAATGGCTCTCATAAATAACAGTCCGTAAAAAAGATCAAATGTGTAAAGATTTTTGCATTTTTATTATATCACATTTTTTTAAAAAAGAAAATCTTTATAGTTCGGAAAGATAAATTTATATCTGCAAAACAAAATTATGCTTTTATAGTCTATAAGATTTTTAAAAAGTTTGTTGTATATAGATTAAAGCGGTTGGTAAAAAATATTGCTATTGATTTTTTTGAAAACAATTTTGTGAGTTTCATTACAAGGGGAAAACAATCGTCGGGAAAAATCCAATGGTTAAAAAATCAGAAATCGCTGATTGGGTTTTAAACGTTGCCTGTGTTTCATGTGTATCACTTATCATGATACACAAATATTAAATTGATTAAAATTATAACGAAAGAAAAACATATCATAAGTCCCAATCAATAAAAAAGCAAGGCGCTTCAGCCTTGCTTGAGTTTGTTTTTAATTGTATTTTAAAGTAATTTTGTAATTTTATACTATGCAAACGTATGATTCTTTTTAAATGTAAATTCAGAAACTTTTATAGCTTATCTTCGTTTGGTTTTGCAGATACCAACAATTGCAACAATAGATAATGCCACCGTTGTAAAGACGGAACTGTATCTCATTGGAACGTATGAAACAAGAACGCTCGTAGGCCCATCTGCACCACCAATAATTGATGCGCTCCCGTTGGCTTCGTTAGTTATATTCACAAGGCTAATGAATCCAATTATAGTTTGAAAAAGGGAGATTATAGCAAGACACCCTATAACGATAAATATTATCCGCCACTTTTTTTGACGTTTTTCGTTTTGCTTTACAAATTGATCGTTCAACACCTCAAGCTTGGCGGCTATTGTCTTTAATTCCGAGTCTTCTGACGAATCAAGCGTTTCTCCTAAAAGAGCACAGACTGACGTATCAAGCTCCTCTGCAATTTTAATGAGCATTTCAGAATCGGGTACAGACAATCCTTGCTCCCATTTCGATACTGTCTGTCTGACAACGTTTAATTTTATTGCTAATTCATTTTGGGATAAACCCTTGGATTTTCTTAAATTCTTCAAATTATCGCTCAACATAATGAAAACCTCCTTAGCTTAATACAATTATACTGAATTAACACTTTATATTCAAGCAACCAAAGTTAACATTTGCGCAACGGGTTGATTATTTTTGTTTTTTCAACACAATTTGATACAACATTTGCAATGATATCAACAATTAAAGGCATAAACACTCCTTTTGTAATTGATGAAATGATTATGGCAATATACGTAGGTGCGAAGGATTCTTAAAAAAACAAATTCGATAAATAATTCGTGAATAAAAACGAATAAATTCTTGATAAACGTGTTGATTTTTTTTGGGATATTATAGTATAATATCCCAAAGGGATCGTTTAAACGTACCATAAGGAGAATTTCTAATGTGAAAAAAGTTGAATTGGTAGCTATTATCGGTTTTATAGCCTGTTTGGCTTCGTTTATTATTGCTTTGATTAATTCGAAGTATGTTATTTCTATTATTTTTCTGTTTGCAGCTATATACTGTATAAATCATTTTTTGAGTTTAAAAAATAATAAATGATCATGTTTTATAGCTTTGTTTTTTCATTGAATTATTGATTTTATTATGGGATTTGCTGAAATCATAATTTTTGAAGGTATTAATTATATGACAAAAATTCTGGAGGAATTTTATGCATAAAAAGTTTTTTGATATTATACAAGCAGCATTATTTGCGATTTTCATTATTACGATTATTTTGTATTTTGTTTTTCCAAATATATCATTTTTTAAGATTAATTTATTCGTACTTTTAATCGTCCTTTTTGTTTCTTCTATCTTTAAAAAGAACATATTAGAAAATGAAAAACCAACGTTTCAAAACAAGGCGTTAATGGCAGTAATGATAATAACCATCATACAATATTTTTCCGGTTCATTTTTTATATTAGGAAGACTTTTTGCAGAACATTTCATTAAATGAATAATTGATATTTAAGCGATAACAACAAAGAAAATATATTGTATAAAACTACGATATAACTATAATCAAGGCGAGAGCCTTGTATATCATCAAATCGCAGGGATATACACTCTGTCGAGCGATGATATACAGCCCTAACGGGATAATGAGATATACGCCGTGGTGTGATGATATACTAAACCTACGGTTTGGATAAAAAAACACTGTAGAAAATGACAAATTCTCTACAGTGTTTTTGGTGACCCGTACGAGAGTCGAACTCGTGTCTCCGCCGTGAAAGGGCGATGTCTTGACCACTTGACCAACGGGCCATATTCAGTTTATCGCTGACAGCTTACGTATTATACTACATAAATTTATATTTGTCAATACCTTTTTTGAAAAAAACAATAAAAAAACGAAAAAAATCGAAAACAAAGAAAAACAATATTAGATGTTTGTATAAAAGAATTGCTTGACAGTTGACAATCATTAATTATTTATGTTATAATTCAAAGGCACAAAGTGAGAGGAAGGTAAATAAATGTCGAGAATAAATAAAATTTTCATTTTGGTTTTAGTAGTTATTGCCACAGTTTTTGCGTTCGTAGCTTGTAATGGTGAACAGGAGCTGTCTGACGAGCAGAGTTCTTTTGATAATTCGTCATTAATCAGTAATGAAGAGCAGATGTCATCCAATGATATAAGTAACGATTTTGTATCAGAATTAATAGCTGATGCTTCGTCAGCGTTAGAGGAATCATCCTTTGAGTTTATGTCCGATGAATCTTTCATTAGCTTGGAATCAGCGGTGAGTGACTCTTCTGAAGCTTCTTCTAATGCTTTTTCTGAAGCTTCCTCCGGTGAGAGTAGTGAAGAATCTGATAATACCTCTTCAGAAGACCGTTCTTCCGAAGAGCCATCCGACGTATTTTCTGAAGAATCTTCCGAAGAATCTTCTGAAGAGTCATCAGAAGATGTTTCGCAAGATGATTTCACATTAGATATTCCCGATGAATACATGGAATTATCTTCAGCTAAAGCTCTTGTTAGCTTGTCTGAAAAGTATAAAGATAAAATTCATGTTTCTATGAAAGCCGAAATGGATTATATGGGAGCTTTGACAAAAATATACATTGATATTTGTAAGGATACGTTGTCAAAAAATCGTGTTTCCAAAACGAATGTGGAATGGTCGGGAAGTCTTTTGCAATCAAAGAGGATTGTTGTTTTAAATAATAAGTATTATGAAATTGACGACGTTAAAAAGACGTACCATAACATTACTAAAAATGAAACAATAGGTGACTATAGCATAACAACTCTTTTATCGGGCGGTTTAGATATAGAAAAGCTTTTATCACAGGCTGATAAAGTAGAAACAAAAAACGAACTTGTGAAAAGCGAAACATACGTTGTTGACTGTTTTTACGCTAAAAATGGAAGTAGCCTTGGAATTTATACCAAGGACGGTGAAATAAAATATTTATCTGTTCGAGAAGTGAACAACGGTGTTGAAAAAGAAATGTTTTTTGAAGTATGCATCGATGGTGACATTTCCGATGCAGAGTATTCTATTCCAAAAGACTACAAGCTTGTTTAGTATGAATTGTTTTACGTCAACAATAAAGATAAGGTAAACAGAACACCTTTTGTGGTTATATAGATAACATTTTATGTCAAGCCACTCCAAATTATTGAATATTAAAACTCCGACAGATATTAATAGTCTGTCGGAGTTTTGCCGTTTTTATGATAAGTGGTTTTTGCACGAATTTTTGTTGATTCAAGAAGGATTTTTGCAAATCTGATTATTGTTTTATGCAAAGCCAGTGGGCTTTATGGTCATGATTTCTTATCGTCTTGGTTTTTCTTATCGTGAGTTATATTTGATATATGCTCTTTGATAACGTTTAAGCCCGTTTTTTGAGGCTCGTTCCCTGCACTCATGCCTTCGGGATATCTCCACAAGGTTATATTTCCCGAATCGTTGAGATTTTTGAGTATTATTGATATTATCGGGAATGCGAAAAGTCCTAATATTCCAAAGGCTTCAAGACCGGCATACATCATAATCAATGTAATAAGCGGATACATTCCTATATATGAGCCAACGATTTTCGGCTCAATGATTTGTCTGATAATGGTTACTATAACGTAGGTAACCAACAGACCAATTCCTGTGAATATATCTCCCGAGAAAATTGCCACGATTCCCCACGGAACAAGTACTGTTCCTGTACCGATAATAGGAAGTATATCAACAAGCGCAGTTACTAATGCCACTAAATATGGATAATCCACGCCCAAGACGGAAAATGCAACAAGAAGTTCTAAAAAGGTAATAACTATTATAATACAATACGCCTTAAGATATTTCCATATAGTTGAGAAGAACTGATTTTTAATGAGAATGACATATTTTTTTGATTCTCCTCGGAATTGGTATAACATAAATTGATTTATTTTTTTGAAATCTATAGCAATGTAATAAATAGCAATTACGAAAATGATTGCAACTATAAAAAAGTCCGCAACAAAAGATATTGTGCCCGTCAGAAAGGGCATAACGCTGGAAGAAATGTTTGTTACTATTTTTTGCGAAAGCTCGATTATGTTTTCATCAAAGTTTTCCCAATATTCTGAAAGAATCCCCGATACGTCAAAAATAGGAACGTATGAATTGATTTTATCTATCAACTCTGTAACTTTATTTTCGTCAGCCCTTAATTCAAAAATAAATTTCGTTATTCTGTCTGAAATTGAATTGAATTCGTTGATTAATTCTTTTACGGTAATATATCCGACGAACACAAGAACTCCCGATAGCAATAGCAAAAGCACAATGGTGCTGATGCTTTTGGGAATTTTGGTGTGCTTTTCCATGAAATTAATAGCAGGCTGAAGCACTAAAGCAAAAACCCATGCTATAATGAATGGTGTTATAAGTGGGATTACATATTTTCCCAAAGCATAAATAAGTAATAAAATAACTCCGGCAAATGCGGTGTAAAGTAAAAATAATACAATGCTTTTTTGCCTGTTTGTAAAATTCATTTTTGCATTTTTGCTTACAGACAGATATACTGAAACTGTTCGCTTTTCCTCCTTGTTATTTTTGTATGTGTCATCAGTTTTATTTTACTCAAAAAATACCGACTTTATTTATTGAAATATGTGATATGAAAAAATATTAGTCTGTTTTTGCGAATTGTGACGAGATAAAAATAATAAAATGTATTGACAACGAAACAATTTTGTGATAGAATGTCTGTCGGTGAAGGCCTGTTAGTCAAGCGGTCAAGACGTCGCCCTCTCACGGCGAAGGCAGGGGTTCGATTCCCCTACGGGTCACCAAAAAGTTCAATCGCAAGGAAGTTGCGGTTGGACTTTTTTATTTGAAAGCGAAGAGGGGGAATCGAACGGGTCGGGAGTGAATGACTTGCCGGTGGCAAGTCGGAGCCGACCCTGACCGAGCCCGCAGGCGAGAGCGATTCCCCTACGGGTCACCAAAAAGTTCAATCGCAAGGAAGTTGCGGTTGGACTTTTTCATTTTGAAAATAAAAACGGGAATCGGAGTGCACAAGCTCGATTCCCGTTTGCTTTTCTTTGCATTCAGCTGACGGGCAAATAGTGACCTGAAACTCAACAGCTGATGTTAATTACATATTTTGAAGCAGATTCTTCAAGAAACTTGAATAGTCCTCACACATTTCTTTAGCTGTGTTTTTGTTTTCGTGAGATGCAAGAATATATATTTTTATCTTTGGCTCTGTTCCGGAAGGACGTATTATTGCAGAAGTTCCGTTTTCCAACTCGAATTTGAGCATATCAGCCACAGGAAGCGCTTTATCTTCTGTGGATTGATTTGTTTCAAAGTTCAACAAAATTTGTGATTTGAAGTCCATGAGAGAAACTGCATTTACGCCGGAGATGGATTTTGGGGGATTGCTTCTTAAGGCGCACATGATATCTTTCATTTTTTTCATTGGGTCTATTCCGCCAATTGACACGCTAACGGTTTTTTCTTCATAGAAGCCATGTTTTTTGTACAGGCTTTGAAGAACGTCCCAAAGTGTTAAGCCTTTTTCTTTATAGAATGAAGCCATTTCAGCGATAAGCATTGTTGCTCCTACAGCGTCTTTATCTCTGGAATATGCTCCCGATAAGAAACCAAAGCTTTCTTCGTATCCAAATATGAAAGTGTGTTCGCCTGATGCTAAAAATTCTTTGATTTTTTCACCTATGTATTTGAATCCTGTGAGAACACACATGGGTTTAACGTTTTGAGAAACGCAAATGGCGTCGAACAAAGGACTGGAAACGATGGAACGAATAGCACATGCATTTTCTTTCAACGTACCTGCTTCTTTATGTCCTTTGATGATGTAATCTACAAGCAAAGCTCCGATTTGATTTCCCGAAAGGGTGATATATTCTCCATCGGCAGATTTGATTGTAACGCCTGTTCTGTCTGCATCAGGGTCAGTGGCTACTATTAATTCGCATTTTCCGCCCGTTTCTTTATCCAGCTTCTTTGCTTCGTTGAAGCATTCGGGATTTTCGGGGTTGGGAGATGCTACTGTGGGGAAATTTCCGTTGGGGATTCTTTGGCTTTCAACAACTTTTAAGTTTGTTATACCACATTTTTTCAAAAGCTCGGGAACAAGCTTTGTTCCTGTTCCGTGAACAGGTGTGTATATCATGTTGAGAGAATCTCCGTACTTTTTCGTTGCTTCGGGAGAGATTCTGCATTTCATGATTTCAGATAAAAATCTTTCGTCAGTTTCTTCACCGATTATTTTTATAAGACCTTTTTCTACTCCCTCGTTGAAATCGATTCTATATACATCGTCAAAAATGTCCAACTTTGCTGCAGTTGCACTTACGGTGGAAGCGTGAGCAGGTGGGAGTTGAGCTCCGTCTTCCCAATATACTTTATATCCGTTGTATTCTTTGGTGTTATGGGAGGCGGTTATGTTTATACCTGATATACAACCATATTCCAAAATTGCAAAAGAAAGCTCGGGGGTGGGTCTAAGTGCATCGAAGAAATAAACCTTTATACCTGCTGCCGCTAAAACTTCAGCGGCAATTTTTGCAAAAAGCTCTGAATTGTTTCTGCTGTCGTATGCTATTGCAACGCCTCTTGATTCTGCATGCTGTTCTTTTACCAAACAAGCTAATGCTTGAGTCGTCTGTGCTACAGTATATACGTTCATTCCTGATATACCCTCGCGCATTACGCTTCTGAGCCCTGCTGTGCCGAATTCCATAGGGGAAGAAAATCTGATTGCGATTTCTGTTTCGTTTTCCGCTATTTCAAGCAAAGCTTTTTTAGTTTCGCTATCTATTTTAGGGGATGACACCCACTTTTTATACTCTTTAATTGCATTTTCCATTGTTTTAAACTCCCAAAATTGATATATTATGATTTAATAAAAAAACCCGAATAGCTAAAAAGCATATTCGGGTTGCAGTACTGTTTAACATTAATATTTAAAATTAAGAATGCGCATTCGCGTAACAATAAATTATTACCGCGGCGTTGGTTCTGTTTTAATGACATTTATAAAACGAGCATTAAAGGCACAATTCGAATAAATATACAATTTGCGTTTTATGACAAAATGCTTGTTTTTCCGCGATAAAATTGCTTTTTGAAAAGCTTGCACAACACAAGATTTTACAAAAGACAATACTGACAGCAACCCATCTGAAAACTCTTGTAAAAATTAAAATTATACAAGTAAAATGATTGGAATAGTTAAAAGAGATGTTTTGTTACAAATACAAGTACCATTCGATTGTACCGTCGTTTTCACCTTCATTATCACCTTCATGGCTACTGGTTTGGCTACCCCAAGTAATGTCATTCTCGAACATGAATTTAACTATGGTAAGGGCGGGAGTCTCATAGGACTCTTTTTCAGAAGCAACCGTGTTTTTTGAATTAATCTCTAAAGGCTTTGTTTCAAGCATGCTGTTATCCTTATGCATCATTTGACCGCATCCTCCATTTCTCAAATATTGATAAATGTATATTATTCGTCTGTTTGCAAGAACCACAAAGAAAGTACTTGCAAAAAAGGACATTAAACCATTTAAAAACTATCAGTATAATCTTATCAAAAAAAAGGGTCTTTGTCAATACTTTTTAACAAATTTATTTTGTTAAATTTGAACTAAATATTGCCACGATTGGAACAAGTAGGCTGTGGCTTTGCACAAAAGCGGAAAACAAAGCACTTTACATGTGGAAAAATGAATACTCTGTGCTCTTTTAAAAATAAGAGGGCACAGAGTATTTGACGTGAAGTGATATTTGAAATGATGAACAGAATATTTCTGTTACGCTTTAATATCAACAATCTAGCTTATCGTCTATTTTGTTTTCTACGTGCTTTAATGCCTTTTTTGCTTTTCTTTTCATCATATAGCAAATATCAGCCTTTTCTTCAAACATGCATAAAGCTATGGCGGATGACACTAAAGCAATCATCGTTCCTATCGTGCTTGCCGCGATTATTATACAGCTTTTTTTACAATTCATTTTTCTTCCTACCGTATTTTAGTGAATGCGGTTTATCCGCAATATTATTTTTACCAGATTGAATGCAAATATTCAGTCTGTTTTTCACAAAAAAAGAGTCGCAAAGAATTGCGACTCTGATTATTTTAAAAAATAGAAATTTTATGAAAATGAGCTGCAGAGAGAAATATTATTGGAGATTTTAACAATGAAGACAGCCCAAACCCTCAAAATGCTCAACTCGTCTTTCCATATACGTTTCGAGGTTTTCAAAAATCAGTTTTTTGAGGCGTGTATCGTTTCCATCGGAAACAAAAGAATTGTGCGGTGAAAGGTCTACGTTGGGAAGTTCCCAAAGGAGAGATGCTTCACACAATGGCTCTGACTCGAAAACATCTAACGCGGCTGAAATTTTTCCCGATTTTAGCGTTTCTATAAGAGTGCTTTCATCTATAAGACCACCTCGCGCAACGTTTATAAGCAGGCTGTTTTCTTTCATCGCCGAAAAAGCCGATTTACCGAAAATGCCTTTTGTCATGCTTGTAAGCGGCAACGTTAAAATTATAATATCTGATTTTTTGAGAGCGTTTTCCATGTCTGAAACGTGGATATATTCTGAAATATATGGAGATTCAACAGGGTAAACGTCAACAGCAATAACGTTGCAACCAAAAGCAGAGAAACGTTTTCCGCATTCAGCACCAATGCTTCCAAATCCCACAATGCAAACAGTTTTGCCGCAAAGCTCTGTGAGAGAACGATTTTTCTCCCATTTTTTGCTTTTTTGGTTTTCTTTGAAAAAAGAAGTCTTTTTTACATAATCCAACGCTTTGCACATTGCCCATTCTGCCATAGGAATGCTATAAACTCCTCTTGCGGTTTGCAAAGATATTCCCTTTTCGGTGATTTTTTCCATGGGAACTCTGTCTGTTCCCGCACTTGTGAGCTGTATATATTTGAGGGATGAAAACTTTTCAATGTCATTATTTACAAAAAGAGAATTACAAATTACTGCTTCAAATTCGCTGACGTCAATATCAGTTTCAAACCGTTCATCTTGCAAAAACGTGACTTCTCCGGAAATTTTTTTCAGTTTAAGCAATTCTTCCTCTGAAAGCTTTAATGCACCCGTTACAAGAAGTTTCATAGGATTATACCTTTGCCTTTCCGGAGAAAAATTCTTTCACAGCTAAAGCGGCAATTCTTGCTGTGGCGTCGATTCCTGCCTCACTGTTTAGCATGAGGTCATAGTTTCTGTAATCTCCCCATTTCATGTGGGTATTGAACTGATAATAATCAGCTCTTTCTCTGTCTTTTCTTGTGATATATCGTTCGAGATTTTTTTCTGTGCATCCATAGTGGTCGCGCACTCTTGCCATTCTGTGTTCAAAAGGAGCATAAACAAAGAGATTGAAGCAGTTTTCAAAATCTTTCAGTATATGGTCTGCACATCTTCCCACAATAATACAGCTTTCGGTTTTGGCAAGATTTTTTATAACGTTGGATTGAGCAATATATACCATGTCGGAAATTGGCAAGGTTTGTACAGACATTTGAAGAGAATACAGAAAACTGCTTGTTTTTTTCTGTTCATGCATTTTAATGATTTCTTCGGAAAGTCCGCTATCTTTGGCGGCAAGAGTTATCATTTCCTTGTCATAACAAGGAATGCCCAAAAGCTCTGAAAGCTTTCTTGCTACCATGTGACCGCCTGACCCATGTTCTCTGCCTACGGTAATTATATAATTATTCATAGTGATACCTCCTTGATAATCTTATAAAATGATTATATCATTAAAAAAAGTAAAATTCAAGAGGTAAATGAAAGGTTTGAATACGTCTGAAAGATGGATTTTTACTTCTCTCCGAATATAGAAAGCGTGATGGATTGAGCGAGGCAATCCAATCCGTCTTTGTTCAAAGCGGAAACGTATATTTCCTCCAATTCTTTATGACGCTGCATTGCTTCGGATATATAGCTTTGGGCTTCTGAAAGAATAAGGGCTTCTGTTTTGGAGAGAAAGTTTTTCTTTTCCCTGTATTGTTTCAGAAAAGGACTTTTTTCAAAACGGGACGCGCTTACGTTTTCACCGATTTTTCCCCATTTTGAAGATATAAAAAGTCTTTTGGAAAACGGGAAATACAATGCTGCTGTTTCTTGTGTGTCAATGGGAGAGGGAGCCCATACTGATGATAAACCATATTCTTCTGACAAAAGCTTTAAAGTCCCCAGAATGAAAGGGGCGAAAGCTTCATTTATAAGATATGTTTTTTCTGCTTCTACAAAGGATTTAAGTTGTGATATTCCGTTTTTTCCAAAGGCAATACAGCTTCTTCGTAAAATAGTTCCTTCAGATTTTTGGGATTTTTCTTTCTGTATAATGTTCATGCAAAATTTAAAACCTTTTGCGGAATCGTAGCATTCTTCAAGAAGTCTGTTTTTTAATGTGTTTAAAGCTGTTACAGCACGGAGTAGAGTGCCCGCTTGATTGAAAAGTGATTTTTTTTGGTCTGACAGCAAAATGATATCTTCCTTTTTTTCTTCCAGCTTTTCAGACGAAATATAATCTCCTGTATTTATTATGGTTTCCACAGCTATAGGATAAGAGCTTTCCATAACGTGAGGTGACGTTCCGTCAACAATAACAAAGGATAAAGAGGGAATAACGACTCCGTCAAGGGAGAAAGGGTCTGACGAACAGTATATTCGCTCAACTGATTCTCCTACATCTTCTGCTGCCGATGCTATTTTTTTCATCAAAGTGGATTTTCCTGACCCTGGAGTGCCTTTGATTATATAGATTTTTTCCGCACCTTTAGTTGCATCGGGAAGAAAGTTTGTGAATCCCTCACCTGTGAAAGAGCCTGCAAAGTATTCGGGTATGATGGGTCTTTTTTTCATTTAAGTGAATCCTCCGAAAAAGTTTTATCGATTTAAAAAAGTTTGGATATTTAAAAGGAATTTGGTAAAAACATGATTAAAAATAGCCCAATTTGTCAGAAATGTTTAAAATATATTCGTACTGTTTAGAAAATCTATTATTATTTTCTGTTGATTTTTTTGAAAATAAGATATATAATAATGGTAAAATGGAGCATTGTGTGTGCTCTGTCCGTTGTATAGTATGCGGAAGCGAATGATTTTGACAATAAAAAATATATTTGACTATCGAGGAGACGGTATCTATGAAACTACTTGTTATGGCAGGCGGCAAAGGCAAACGTCTTGGAAGTGAATTAACGGGCATTCCCAAAGCAATGAGAAAAGCATGCGGAAAACCGTTATTGCACTATATTTTGAAGAATACTGATTTTATCCCCGAAGAAGATAAAATACTTATCGTCGGATTTATGAAAGAGGTAATCCTTGAAGCATATCCCGATTTGGCGTATGTTTTCCAGGCTGAACAAAAGGGAACGGGACATGCTGTTATGTGTGCTAATGAAGCGTTGGCGGATTATGACGGTAACGTTATGGTTGTTAACGGTGACATGCCATTGGTTGAAAAGGAAACTCTTGAAAAGCTTGCTGAATATCATCAGCTTAAGGGGAACGATTGTACTATACTCACTTGCATTCAGGAAGATGGAGAAATAATGCCCTACGGAAGAATTGTGAGAGATGAAAACGGTGAATTTAAAGGCGTTGTGGAACAAAAGGATGCAACGGAGGAAGAACGCCTTATTAGAGAGCTTAACGTGGGAATGTACGTTTTCGACAGCAAAAAGCTTTTTGAATCGTTGAAAATGGTATCTGCGAGCAGAGCAACGGGGGAATATTATATAACTGACGTTCCTCATATTATGAAAAAAATGGGCTTTAAGGTTGACGCTTTTTCCTATGGACACATAGATGAATTTTTTGGCGTTAATACTGAAGAAGACCTTAAACGTGTTGAAGAGTTACTTAATAAATAATTTAAACCGAGTTGAAATCTAAGGAGATTTAAAATTTTGATTAGAGAAGATTTGCGTAACATCGCTATTATTGCCCACGTTGACCATGGCAAAACAACTCTCGTTGACGAAATGTTGAAATTCAGCGGAACGTTTCGTGACAACAGCGCTGTAGAAGAGAGAGTTATGGACTCTAACGATCTTGAAAAAGAAAGAGGAATTACCATTCTTGCTAAAAACACCTCTGCTTACTATAAAGATGTTAAGATAAACATTATCGATACCCCGGGACACGCTGACTTTGGTGGGGAAGTAGAACGTATTCTTAAAATGGTAAACGGCGTTTTGCTGTTGGTTGATGCAGCTGAAGGCCCTATGCCTCAAACGCGTTTTGTTCTTCAAAAGGCTATTGAGTTAGGACATAAAATTATCGTTGTTGTAAACAAGATTGATAAACCGGATGCAAGAGTTTATGAAGTAAGTGATGAAGTTCTTGAGCTTCTCATGGATTTGGAAGCCTCCAACGAACAGCTTGACAGCCCCGTTGTATTTTGCTCGGGAAGAAACGGAACAGCTTCTTATTCTCCTGACCATCAGGGAACAGACCTTGCTCCTCTTTTTGATAAGATTTTAGAGCATATCCCAGGCCCTGAAGGTGATGAAACGGGAGAAGCACAAATGCTCGTTTCTGCGGTGGATTACAGCGACTACGTTGGTAAAATAGCCATCGGAAAAATAGAAAGAGGCTCTTTCAAGGTTAAACAAGATGTTTTGGTATGCGACATTGACGGAAACAGCTCTAAAGGGAGAATTACTGCTATGTACGCCATATCTGGTCTTTCAAGGAATCCCATTGAAACAGCATCTGTAGGTGATATCGTTTGTATTTCCGGCGCTGAAGACGTAACTATCGGTAAAACTCTTTGTTCCGTTGAAGGCGGTGCTGACCCAATTCCTTTTGTTAAGATTGGCGAGCCTACAATGGAAATGACCTTCTCCGTTAATAACGGCCCTTTTGCGGGTAAGGAAGGTAAATATGTAACCTCCCGTCATATAAGAGATTATCTTTTCAAAGAAGCTATGAAAGATATGTCTTTGAAGGTTGAGGAAACGGATTCCACAGACTCCTTTAACGTAAGAGGAAGAGGAGAAATGCACCTTTCCATTCTTATGGAAAACATGCGTAGAGCTGGATATGAATTTTTGGTAAGCACACCCCGTATTATTTATAAAACTATAGACGGTGTTCTTTGTGAACCTATTGACAGAGCTGTTTTCGACGTTCCTAACGAATTTGTTGGCGTTGTTATGGAAAAAATGGGTTACAGAAAGGGTATCCTTGAAGACATGGGCCCTAAAGGCGAATCTCGTTCACAGTTGGAATTCCTTGTTCCCACAAGAGGACTTTTCGGATATAAAACCGAATTTCTTACAGATACAAAGGGAGAGGGAATAATGAGCTCCGTGTTTGAAAAATATGACGTGGAACGCGGAGAAGTTACTAAACGTTTTACAGGCTCTCTAATCTCTTATGAAGATGGCGAAGCTACCTCTTATGGTATTTTCAACGCTCAAGAAAGAGGACTCATGTTCGTTGACCCTGCGGATAAGGTTTATATGGGTATGCTTGTTGGACTTTCTCCTAAAGGAACGGATATTGTAGTTAACGTTTGTAAGAAAAAACATCTTACAGCCATTCGTTCAACAGGTGCGGATGAAGCTTTAAGACTTGTTCCTCCCAAAAAGATGACTCTTGAAGAAGCTATGGAGTTTATTGCAGATGACGAGCTTATTGAAGTAACGCCTAAAAGCATTCGTATGAGAAAACGTATTCTTGATAATGCTACTCGTATGAAGGTAAATGCAAAATTGACAAAAGACAAATAATTCGGAAATCAGAAGTTTGTTTTTTGGGTTTTGACTGAAAAAATAATATAATAAAAATCCTGCATTCCATTTGTTTGGTTTGCAGGATTTTTTCATTGAAAATATCTTATTTGCATTGATTCTGTTTTTTGATAAAAAGTGAAAGCTTTTTCAAAAACACAAAAAAGTTTTCAGTATAACACTTTTAAATAATCTGGAATAATAAAAACTGCCTATGTTTTCCGCCTTTCAAAGAAAGGCGATGCATGGGCAGTTTTATTTTTCTATTTCTAAATCTTCAGATAGGAAAATTTCATCGTTTAAAAATTCGCAAAGGGACATATTAAATCCTTTTGAAAGCATAATAACTGTGCTCAAGGTTACCGTTTTGTTTCTACCGTTCATTATACATTGCATGCTTCCATGTTGTATGCCCGACTCTTGTTCTAAACGATATTGAGATATATTTTTTTCTTTGAGAAGCTTTGATATGCGCTTTGCGACAGCATCATTTACAGTCAAGGGAATACCTCCTAAAAGAAATGGTACATATTTATTTTACCCAAAAAACAAAAAAATATAAGAAGGCACACCTACATAAAAAGCTTGATTTTTGTTTTTTCTCGTGATATAGTGTGTAGGTATAACTACATAACAGCGAGGAGGGCTAATTTTGATTATTTATTTTTGTGGGCATTCTGATTTCAAGGAAACAAAGCAAAGTGAACAAAAAATAGTATCATTTTTAGAAAAAACGATTGGAGATAATAATGCGGATATGTATTTGGGCGGATATGGAAATTTTGATGAATTTGCATATAAGTGTTGCAAAAAATACAAAGAATCACACTCAAATGTTTCGCTGATATTTGTTACACCATATTTGACGTTTCAATATCAAAAGAATCATTTGCTGCATTTAAAATGCAGATATGATGCTGTTATCTATCCTGAAATAGAAGAAAAACCTTTACGATTTGCTATACTATATCGCAATAAATGGATGGTTGAAAAAGCTGATTATGTTGTTTGCGCTATAGAGCGAAGCTTTGGCGGAGCGTATAAAATTTATTTGTACGCACAGAGAAAGAAAAAAATAATTTTAATGTATTAGAGTTGAAGACATAAAAAATATCCCGTTTCCCTTGACTTTTTAGGTGGGTGCTGTTATAATTTATAAGTAAAAATATAAATTGAAAATGGGAAGGTTCTGCATTATGGATAATAAAAATGAATACAGCGTTCTTACAACAGAGGGAAACAACGAAAAAAGTAAAAATATAGACAAGATGTCTTCTGTTGAAATTGCAACACTTATAAACAACGAAGATAAAACCGTACCTTTGGCAGTTGAAAAGGCAATTCCTGAAATTGCACAGGTTATTGATATTTGTGCAGAAGCAATTAAAAACGGAGGCAGAATTTTCTACGTTGGTGCGGGAACGTCGGGAAGACTCGGTGTTCTTGATGCTTCTGAATGTCCTCCTACCTACGGTACATCTCCTGAGATTGTACAAGGTATAATTGCAGGTGGCAGAGAAGCCGCATTCAGAGCAATTGAAAGAGCGGAAGATGATACGAACTCCGTAATAATTCAGCTTAAAGAAGCATCATTTTGTGAAAAAGACGTATGCATCGGACTTTCTGCCAGCGGGTCTGCACCATGTGTAAGAGGTGCATTGCAATATGCAAAGGAGTTGGGTGCAAAAACCGCATCTATTGCCTGTAACGTTAATCCCGCGGCGGCGGAATTTGCCGACGTTTCTATAGTTGCAGTAGTTGGTCCTGAAGTTGTAAGCGGCTCTACCCGAATGAAAGCGGGAACTGCACAAAAGCTTATTTTGAATATGATATCCACGGGAGCTATGGTAAGAATAGGGCGTGTTATCGGGAATTATCTTGCATATATGCGACCTACCAATAAAAAGCTTTTGGACAGAGCAGCAAGAATTGTTATCTCTCAAACGGGATGTGAATATGAAATGGCTGTGGAGGCTGTTAAAGCCGCGGGCGGTCAGATTATTGATGCTATTGACTCTGTTAAGGAGCAGATGAAAAAATGAAAATATCAGAAATAGTTAAAAATAACGAAATTACACTTTCTTGTGAAATGTTTCCTCCTAAAGTTGGAACCGCATTAACAGAGGTAAAAACTGTTGTGGAAGAAATATCAAAGCTTTCTCCCGCATATATGAGTGTAACCTACGGTGCGGGTGGCGGAACGAGAAAAACCACCGTTGACGTTGCCGACGAAATTCAAAACGTAAGAGGCGTTACTGCTCTTGCACATCTCACTTGTGTAAGCTGTAACAGGGAAAAAGCTCACGATGTTCTTTCTGACCTTAAAGCAAAGGGGATAGAAAACGTTTTGGCGTTGAGGGGAGATGCTCCCATCGGAATGGAGCCTGAAACGGATTTTCTTCATGCAAGCGACTTAACAAAAGAGATAAAAGCTTTTGGCGATTTTTGTGTTGGCGGTGCATGTTATCCCGAGGGACATCCCGAAGCATCTTCTTTAGACGAGGACATAGAGAATCTTAAATATAAGATAGATGCTGGATGCGAATTTTTAACAACACAGATGTTTTTTGAAAACCACGTTTTGTATGCATATCTTTTGAAAATGCTTAAAGCGGGAATAAACGTTCCCGTGTTTGCGGGAATCATGCCCGTAACGAGTGTTAAGCAAATAGACAGAATCTGTTCTCTCTCAGGAACAAACGTTCCCGAACGTTTCAAGAGAATAGCCGACCGTTTCGCCCATGACCCCGAATCAATGAAGCAAGCGGGAATTGCATACGCCACGGAACAGATTATAGACTTGATTGCTAACGGTGTAAATAATATACATATATACACTATGAATAAACCTGACACCGCAAGAAAGATTTTTGACAATCTTTCATCTATCATAAAAACGAAAAAAAGTAGGAACGTATAATGAAAAGCTTGCTTAAACTTGTAGAACGCCCCGGAAGATATTGCGGCGGAGAATACGGAGAAGTTATTAAAGATAAATCAAAAATAAAGTTGAGAGTTGCTTTTTGCTTTCCCGATTTATATGAAATAGGCGAATCCAACCTTGGTATGAAAATACTTATGGGTTGTCTGAATAAAGAAGATGATATTTGGTGCGAGCGCACTTTTGCTCCTGCAGAGGATATGAGAAAGCTTATGCTTGAGAGAGGGGTTTCTCTGTCTACCATAGAAAGCGGAGATGCTTTGAGGGATTTTGATATTATCTGCTTTACTCTTCAATATGAGCTTTGCTACACCACAGTTCTTGATATGCTCAAACTGGCGGGAATTCCTTTGAAAAGCGAAGAAAGAGGAGAAAACTATCCTCTTATCGTTGCAGGCGGCCCTTGTGCATATAATCCCGAGCCTATGGCAGATTTTATTGACCTGTTCAGCATTGGAGAGGGAGAAGACGCTATTCCTCACATGGCAAAGGAGTATTTGAGGTTTAAAACCGAGGGAAAAAGCAAGTCTGAATATTTACGTCATATATGCCACTCTGACGGAATGTACGTTCCTTCTCTCTATGACGTGGAGTATAATGAAAACGGTACGGTAAAAAACATTTCCGCAAAATATGATGACGTTCCCCAAAAGGTAAAAAAGACAATTGTGGAAGATATGGATTCTTCTTTTTATCCCACTTGTCCAATGGTGCCATACGTTGAGGTCGTTCATGACAGAGTTGTTCTTGAGGTTTTCAGAGGATGTATAAGAGGTTGCCGTTTTTGTCAAGCGGGCTTTGTTTACAGACCTTACAGAGAGCGTTCTGCGGAAATTCTTGATAAATATGCCAAAGAAAACGTTAAAAATACGGGATATGGAGAAATATCGCTTTCCGCTTTAAGTATAAGCGATTATACACAGCTTGATTCGTTACTTGATAAGCTGTTGTCATGGACAGAACAGAAAAAAATCAATCTTTCTCTTCCCTCTATGCGTCTTGACAGCTTTTATGAAGAGCTTTTGAAAAAGGCAATGAACGTTAGACAAAGCGGACTCACCTTTGCCCCCGAAGCAGGAACACAAAGATTGAGAGATGTTATTAATAAAAATATAACTATGGATAATATCCTAACTTCTTGCGAAGCGGCTTTTGACGCGGGAAGAAATTCCATGAAGCTTTATTTCATGAACGGACTTCCAACGGAAACAGATGAAGACGTTTTGGGTATTGCTGACGTGGGAGAAAAAATCCTTGATACATATTTTTCAAAGAAACGCCCTGTAAAAGGAATACAAATCGGAATGAGTGTTTCTTGTTTCGTTCCAAAACCTTTCACTCCTTTTCAATGGGAGGGGCAAAACTCTGTTGAGGAATTTGAGCGAAAGCAACAGCTTTTGAAAAATGCTATACGTTCAAGAAAAATATCATATAAATATCATGATGCAAAAACAAGTGCTATAGAAGCGGTTTTTGCCCGCGGAAACAGAAAAATAGGAAAAGCTCTTGAAATAGCAGCGTCAAAGGACGTTCGTCTTGATAGCTGGGACGAGTATTTTGACTATGATAAATGGATTCAGACCTTTGAAGAGGTGGGAATCGACCCGAAATTCTTTACAGAACGTAAGATTCCTTTTGAAGAAACTCTTCCTTGGGACCATATCGATTGCGGCGTTAGCAAGGAATTTCTTATTCGCGAAGCTAAAAAAGCTTACGGTGAAGAAACGACCCCCGATTGCAGAACAAAATGCTCTGCTTGTGGACATAAATGCCAAAAATAGTGTGGTTTTAGTCGCGTTGTAGAATTGTTTAATTAGGAGAAAACAATGTATAAAGTGATAATTGAACTTAAAAAAGACATTTCAGACGAAACGTTGAAAGAACTGACCGAGGTTATAAACAAAGCCTTTGATAATCGGGTTGGCAAAGTGGTTGGAACTCAAACTAATTCACCGTATTGCTTTGAGTTTTCGGGAAACAAAGATTTATTTTGCTGTTTGCAAATAGCTATGTTGCAGTTGAAGAAAATTAAACTTTTTTGGGATAACGTTGTGGTTTGGAATTGGATTGACGAAGACGATGCAGAGGAATGTTCCAACGTTATAGAAGATTATTCTATTCCCATAAGGTGAATCTATGGTTGCAAAAAAGCAAATAACTTTTAACCCAAGATGAGCTAAAACATAAGAAAAGGGCTTTTCGGTGTATTTAGCAAGGGAGAAAACAAGGAGTAAAGACGATGTATAAAGTGATAATTGAACTTAAAAAAGACATTTCAGACGAAACGTTGAAAGAACTGACCGAGATTATAAACAAAGCCTTTGATAATCGGGGCGGTAAGGTGGTTGGAACTGAAACAAGCTCACCGTATTGCTTTGAGTTTTCGGGAGAGAAAAAAAGATTTGGGTGTATGCAACTTGCGTTGGTTGATTTAAAAAGAATTAAATTGTTTTGGGATAACGTCGCGGTTTGGAAATGGATTGATGTAAATAACCCAAGAGAATCTTGCGACGTTATAAAAGAACTTTCTATTCCAATCGTTTTTTGAGGGAACATTATGGAAAATTCAAAGAAAATCGAAGATACGGAAGAAAGCAGAAAGCAAATAGCTTTTATCCTTGATACCAAAGCGCTATATTGACATTACTGCAAAGCGGACTGATATAAGTTGCGACTTTAATAAATATTATACTGATGTGAAAGAGAGAAACAATGAACGTAAGAGTCTTTTTTAGAAAAAAAGGAAATCTTAAATATATATCACATCTTGATTTGATGAGAGCGGTTACGAGAGGACTTTTGAGAAGTGAGCTTCCAATTGTATATACTGAAGGGTTTAATCCTCATCCAAAGTTGGTTTTTGCTCTTCCGCTTTCCATTTATCAAGAAAGTGAATATGAAATTTTTGACATAGCCGTGGAAGATGGAATATCCTACGATACAGTTTTTGAAAGATTGAAATCGGTTTTCCCAGTGGGATTTGAAATTTTCAAAGTGGCAGAGCCAAAAGAAAAGCTTAAAACCTTGGGATTTGCTCAATATCGCATAGAACTGGACACCACTCTTTCTGATTTGGAAATCGAAAATAAGCTACAAGGCGCTCTTCCTGTGTTGAAAAAATCAAAAAGTAAAACTGAAATGGTGGATATAAAGCCACTTATAAAAGAATATAAGGTGCTTGGAAATGGTGTGATAGAGGTTGTTGTTGTATCAATGCCGCAAACAATACTCAACCCATCCTACGTTGTTGCCGCTTTGGGTGACGGTGTTAAGGATAGTAAAATAACAAGACTTTGTCTTTATACGGCAGACGGAAAGGTGTTGGAATAATATGCCCTTTGATGCTCTTTACTGTTCCCATCTTGCGCCCGAACTGAAAAAATACGTGGGTAGCCGCGTGGACAAAATATTCCGTCCCGAAGCGGTGGAGCTTGATTTTCTTATTTATACGTTGGAGCGAGAAAAGAAATTTTTGATTATTTCTGCCTCTATGTCAAGCCCGAGAGTTTCTGTTTTTTCGGGAGAAAGAGAACGTCCCTCTGACCCTGATGCATTCATAATGCTTATGAGAAAGCATCTTGTGGGCGCGAGAATAACAAACGTTTTTGCGGTGGAAAACGAAAGAATAATTGTTTTTGACTTTGATTCCGCCGACGAAATGGGATATATTCAAAAGAAACGTATTTATGCGGAAATAATGGGAAAGCACAGTAATATTATTCTTTGTGACGGGGAAGATAGGGTTATTTCCGCTCTTTATCAGTCGGATATAACCTCTCCCACAAGAAGAATAATGTCGGGCTTGAAATATGAAGAGCCGCCAAAACAGCAAAAGCAAAATCCAAAAGGAATCACGATAGAGCAATTTAAAAAAGTCCTTTTGGAAAACGAGGAAAGGCTTTGCCATAAGGTTATACTTGATAATTTCCTTTCTTTCTCTCCGCTTGTGGCGAAAGAGGTGGTTTACAGAGCCTTTGGAAATATAGAAGTTACCTGTATGCATGCTGATGCTGAAAAGCTTTATGAAAGCTTTGTTTCTGTTTTATCCTGTGAAGCTGTTCCTTGTGTTATTTATGACAAAGATGGGAAAGCGGCGGAAATATCTTTTCTCGATATCACTCAATTCGGTGACGTGAAGAAGTCATATCCGCAAAGTCTTTCAGAGGCGCTTAACGAATATTATGAAGAAAAAAGCCGAAACGAACGTATTGCCGCAAGGGCGAGAGATTTGACGAAAACCGTTAAAAACATTTTGTCAAGGCTTGAAAAAAAGCTGGAAGCGCAAAAAAACGACCTTATGGACTGTGCTGAAAAGGAAGAATGCCGTCGTGCAGGAGATGCTATTATCGGAAGTATTTACACCTTAAGGCAAGGAATGGAAATTGCTGAATTGCCCGATTATGAAAACGGTGGGTTTATAAAAGTCAAGCTGGATAAAAGGCTTTCTCCTTCTAAAAATGCGGAAAGATATTATAAAAAATACGCTAAAATGAAGCGTGCGGAAGCCGCACTTACAGAGCAGATATCTCAAACGGAAAAGGAGATAGAATATATCGAGTCGGTATCCGACCTTATCTCCCGACTTTCCACAGCCGAGGATTTTGAAGAAATGAGAGATGAACTGTCAAGCGCGGGGTATTTAAAGGGCAGAAAATCCAAGGGCTTTAAAAAGCAGAAAACAAAGCCTTTGAAATTTGTAACGTCGGGCGGATTTGCCGTTAAAGTGGGTAAAAACAACGTTCAGAACGATTTTCTTACTTTTAGTGCTGATAAAAATGACTATTGGTTTCACGTTAAAAATATTCCGGGCTCTCATACGGTGCTTTACACCGAGGGGGCAACTCCCTCTGATGATGATTTGACCGAAGCCGCTACAATTGCCGCGAAGCATTCAAAGGCAACGGAGGGAAGCGTTGTTTCTGTGGATTATACTTTGGCGAGATACGTTAAAAAACCACCACACAGTAAACCGGGATACGTAACGTATGATAAATATAAAACAGCTTATATAAGGCTGTAATTTTGAGAGGAATTTATAATGAATTTAGGTTGTCATTTGTCCGTGGGTGACGGATATCTCGAAATGGGAACTGTTGCATCTTCTATTAATGCAAACACATTTCAGTTTTTCACAAGAAATCCAAGGGGCGGCTCTGTAAAGCCAATAAATACAGACGATATTTTCAGCCTTTACGAATATATGCATGGAAGAGGATTTGCGAAAATCGTTGCTCATGCACCTTTTATCATGAATCTTGCCGCCAAAGAGGAATCCAAAAGAGAATATGCTGTCAGCGTTTTGAAAGACGATATAATGAGAATGGAGCTTCTTCCCTTTAATTATTATAATCTTCATCCGGGCGCACATACGGGACAAGGTGCAGACGTGGGAATTGCGAAAATTGCAAAAAGCCTTAACGAAGCTTTGTATGAAAAAATGACAACAACTGTTTTGCTTGAAACAATGACGGGTAAAGGCTCTGAAATCGGAGGCACTTTTGAAGAACTGAAGCGTATATATGATTTGGTGGAATTAAAGGACAAGGTGGGATTTTGCCTTGACACATGCCATGTTTTCGACGGCGGATATGACATTGTGAATGACCTTGACGGAGTCCTTTCGAAATTTGACAGAATAATCGGACTTGATAAATTAAAAGCAATACATTTAAACGATAGCATGAACGTTTTGGGAAGCAAAAAAGACAGACATGCTAAAATCGGAGAGGGATATATCGGGCTTGAAGCAATCGTAAAGGTGTTGACACATCCCGCCCTTTCTTCTCTTCCTTTTGTGCTTGAAACTCCCAACGAGGTGGAGGGATATGCAAAGGAAATAGATTTACTCAGGGGTATATGCAATGGATAACCGCCCTATCAGATATTTAAAGGGTGTAGGAGAGGCAAGAGAAAAAAAGCTTGCCAAACTTGGAATATATACGGTAAAGGACCTTATCTGTTATTTCCCTCGGAGATATGAAGACCGAGGAAACGTTAAAAATATCGTTGAGCTTTGCGACGGAGAAATATGTTCTGTGGTCGCAGTTGTTTCGGCTCCTCCGACTTTTCATCTTTCAAAAAATCGGTTAAGCTATTCAAGAATCCTTTTTTCTGACGGAACGGGAACTTTGGTAGTGACCCTTTTCAATCAGGAATTAACTGCAAAAGCTCTTGCTGTCGGACAAAAATACAGAATATTTGGAAAAGCTTCTTTGGGAAAATGGGGAATGGAGCTTCTTTCACCCGTAATTGAGCTGTACACGGGAAAGGATATGAAAAGTATATATCCTGTGTATCCGCTTACAGCGGGGCTTACTTCGTCAACGTTCAGCAGAATAATTTCATCGTTGGAATCTGAAACGAAAATGACTGAAGACGTTCTTCCTCAAAGGGTTATTGATGAAAACTCTTTAATGCCTCTTGGAGAGGCGGTCTGGGGAATGCATTTCCCGAAAACCTTTGAAGAGGTTGAAAAGTCCGGAGAAACGTTGGCATATACCGAGCTTTTGCTTTTTCAAGTAGCTTTGAGAAGCTTGAAAAAGGAAAAGGAAAAACAAAAAGCTTTTGAAATTTATGACGAGGGATATTTTGAGGAATTTAAAACTCTTTTGCCCTTTCAATTAACAGAGGCTCAAGAGCGTGCTGTTTTCGACGTTGTTTCCGATATGAAAAAATCGCACCCAATGGTTCGTCTTGTTCAAGGTGATGTGGGTAGCGGAAAAACCGCTGTCGCCGCCGCTGCCGCATACGTTGTGGCGAAAAACGGATATCAGACAGCAATTCTTGCGCCGACAGCAATTCTTGCCACTCAACATTATGAAACGTTTTTGCGCTTCTTTGAGGGAACAGGAATAAACGTTTCTCTCCTTTGCGGGTTTATGACGGCAAAAGAGAAAAAAGAAGTCAAGAATAAAATATCGAATGGTGAAGTTCAAGTAGTGGTGGGTACTCACGCTCTTTTGCAAAAAGACGTTAGCTTTTCTGCTCTCGGACTTGCTGTTATAGACGAACAGCATCGTTTTGGCGTTGACCAAAGAGCGTTTTTAACAAAAGGTGACGGATTCGTTTCTCCTCATACACTTGTAATGAGTGCGACCCCAATTCCCCGTTCTCTTTCTTTTGTTATTTATGGAGATATGGACGTGAGCATAATTGACGTTATGCCTCGCGGAAGAAAGAGCGTTGAAACGTATAAGGTGGATTCCACATACAGAGAACGTATATATAAGTTTATAAAGAAAAACGTTGATTTGGGCGGGAAAGCGTATATAGTGTGTCCGCTGGTGGAAGATGAAGAAGAAAAAAGCGAAAAGAAAAACGCGGTGGATTATATTGCTTCTTTGAAAAATACACCTATAGGTGATTTGAAATGTGATATTCTCCATGGAAAAATGTCTTCTGCGGAAAAAGAAAAGGTAATGCAGGGATTTAAATACGGAGATACGAAAATACTTGTCAGCACAACTGTAATTGAGGTAGGTGTAGACGTGCCTGAAGCGGTAGTTATGCTTGTGGAAAATGCGGAGTGTTTCGGACTTTCTCAATTGCATCAGTTAAGGGGAAGAGTCGGCAGAGGAACAATGCAATCATATTGTGTTTTGATGAGTGATAATAAAAGCGCAAAAACTACAGAGCGATTAAAGGTATTATGTCAGACAAACGATGGATTCAAGGTTGCCGAAGCAGATTTGACAGCGAGAGGCCCTGGAGAATTTTTTGGGAAACGTCAAAACGGAGAAATAAAGTTTAAAACCGCTTCTTTTGCTACGTTGGAAATTTTAGAAAAAACAAGAGTCTTGGCAAATAAAACGGTTTCTGAAGATACTGACGAAAGTAAAATGATAAAAAAAGCGGCAAAAGAGTTTTTTGCAGGAAATCTTGAAGAAAATACTATGAATTGATTATCTCAATTTGAATATAAAAGGTTACCATGAAAATAGGAAACGTAGAAATAAAAAATGGAATATTTCTTGCCCCCATGGCAGGCGTAACGGATAGCGCATACAGAAGAATATGCAAAAGGAACGGTGTTGAATTTGTAACCACCGAGCTGATTTCGGGAAAAGCGGTATGCTTTGGGGATAAAAAAACAAAGCTGTATGCTTCTTTTCATGAGGAAGAACGCCCTGTTGCAATTCAGCTTTTCGGAAGCGACAGCTATCATATAGCAAAAGCGGCTTATATGCTTATGGAACTAAAGCCCGACGTTATAGATATAAATATGGGTTGCCCCGTTCCAAAGGCTGTAAAGTCGGGAGAGGGAAGCGCACTTTTAAAGAATCCCGCACTTTGTGGTGAAATCCTTGCCGCTGTAAAAAAGGAAGTAAGCGTACCTGTTACCGCTAAAATACGTCGCGGCTTTGAAAAGGATTCCGAATCGGGATTTGACGTTGCTCTTGCTTTGGAAAATGCGGGTGCCGATGCGATTTTTGTTCATGGCAGAACTGCTGTTCAAATGTACAGCGGAAAATCCGACAGAGGTATTATCAAAAAAATAAAAGAAACCGTTTCATGTCCTGTTATAGGAAATGGAGATATACGCTCCCCCGAAGACGCTTTTTCCATGATGAAAGAAACTTCATGCGATGGAGTTATGGTGGGAAGAGCATGCATGGGTGACCCGTGGATTTTCAAAAAAATACAATCGGCTCTGAAGGGAGAAGAATATATTCCCCCAACGGATGAAGAATTTAAAGAAACGATTCTGGAACAAATCAGACTGATGATTGAAAACAAAGGAGAATATATCTCTGTTAGAGAAGCCAGAAAGCATTTGAGCTGGTACACTAAAGGCAGATACGGCAGCGCGGCTTTGAGGGATAGAATAAACAGAGTTGAAAGCGCGAGAGAGATTGAAGAAATAATAAAAGAAATGTAATTTTATATCTGATTTTATATCTCATATTGAATCATATTTTGAAACACGCTCATTGTTGGGCGTGTTTTTTGCTTTGTGTAAAGAAATAATTTTTGATTACATGATATAATTTTTTGTAAAGATGTAAGACTGCCTTTTGACCGAGAAACGTTTTATTAAAGCATCTTTAGGGGGAGTACGTTTTTAAAGCATGTTCTTTTTGCCAAAAAAAGTCGAAAAGTTTTTTTGACTCTTTTGGACTTTTTTGGAAAAAGGACTTGATTTTTTTATTTTAAAATGTTATAATTTGGCAGAAATGTAAAATAATGACAATCGCGCTCAAAACAAACGAGCAATAGTTGGTTTTGAGCGGGGGTCGGCGAAAAAAGAAACGGAGATAAACAAATGGAACACAATCAGATTAATCAAATGGGTCAAATCAGTCAAATGGAGGGAATTGGGCAAGTGAAAACAAAGGTTATTATTGTTGATAGCAACATTGAATTCCGAAGAAATTGCATTCAGAATTTAAGAAGACTAAACATTGACGTTGTAGGCGAAGCCATTGACGGAATGGATGCGTTTTCAAAAATTGCAAGATTCCGCCCGAATGCTGTAATTTCAGATTTGTATTTGGGGAGAATAGATGGATTACAGCTTATCAAAGAAAGTAAAAGGAAATTCGGAGAATATTTTCCCGCTTTTATAATGCTTTCCAGTTTTAATAATCAGGCGTTGTTTGAGGAATGTTGCCAGAATGGAGCGGCTTATTGTATGCTAAAGCCTGTGGATTGGACTGTTCTCGCTGAACGAATTGAAAAATGCTCTTCTGTGGGAAAAAGAAGAGGCCCTGCCGCTCCTCCTCAAACAGAGCCTGCGGATTTAGAAGCTCAAGTAACAAAAATAATTCATCAGATAGGAGTACCCGCTCATATCAAGGGGTATCAATATTTAAGAACAGCAATTATTATGACCGTGAGCAACAATGATTACATAAATTCTGTGACAAAGGTTCTTTATCCTGCTGTAGCAAAGGAATATAACACTACGTCTTCAAGAGTTGAACGAGCTATAAGACATGCTATAGAGGTGGCATGGGACAGAGGTGACGTTGACGTTCTGAACTCCTTTTTCGGATATACAGTTCAAACTTCAAGAGGCAAACCCACAAATTCTGAATTTATAGCAATGATATCAGATAACTTAAGGTTGAAAAACAAAGAAAATCTTGCTCTTATCGGGTGCTGACGTTTTTTTGGGGGTATCAAATTTTTTATTTTTATCGTGTTATACTATTGACTTTTTTTCTGTTTGGGTGTATAATCCCATTGTAAAATGCCTTTGGAGGCAAAAAAACAGAAAGGAACATTTTCTCATGAACAAATTTAAGAGAATTTCAGCGTTAATCGTAGCTGCTATGCTTACATTGACGCTCGTAAGCTGTGGCGGTGGTGATGAAGAATCTTCTGCTGCATCTAAAGCTGAATCTCAAGCTGCATCTCAGGCTGCTTCTCAAGCAGAATCCAAAGATGCATCTGAAGCTGCTTCTGAAGACGCATCCGAAGCTGCTTCTGAAGACGCATCCGAAGAAGTATCTGAAGCTGTTTCCGAAGAAGAACTTATCAACGGATTCCCTGCATCAGAATGCTTTACATGGAACGATTCTACTTTCCACATGGGAAGCGGTAACTTCGTACTCAATTCTATGGGTCACATCGAAACAACTACCGAAGACAATATCGCTGTTATTATGGACGAATCCTTCTCAACAGGTAAAATCAGCGTTGAACTTATCGCTAACGGCGGTGAAGAAGCTGACAACGATAACGGATTTATCTTCGGTCTTGAAGACGTTCCCCTCGATTATTTCTGGGAACAGGGCAGAAGCTACTACTTCCTTTTCGTATCTGACAACTGCTCTCTCTACCTTGCAAAAGTAGCATACAACGGTCAACCTTGGACAGAACTCAGATCTGTTGTTCTTTCTGAAGCAGGTATCGTTTACTCTCACGGTTCTTCTATCAAAATTTCTGCTGAAGTTGAAGAAGGCGGAACCATCAAATGTTATGCTAACGACCAGCTTATCTTTACTTATGAAGATGAAGAACCTTTGACAGGTACTGGCTACGGTCTTCGTGGCGAATGGTCCGGTGTTTCGTGGAAGAGCTTGACTGTAGAAAAGAACTAATATAGTCAGAACTTAATTTTCTTTATAAAAAATCTTCTCCGCTTAATAGGCGTAGGAGATTTTTTTTAATGAGAGATTTTGCTAATATAAAATACTTGGGATTTCGTTGACAAAAAGCCGGATGTAATGTATAATATTTATGGATAAACGGAAATAAAATTGAGTAGCAAAGGAATTTATTGTTTAAGAAGCGGCAAGGTAAGGTTGACACGCCCGAACAGAAAAGGGGGAGAGTATGAAATACATTTTTAGCTTTTTCATGATTTTTTTAATGACCTTTTTTTCTTCAACAGCCTGTGAGCAAAGAGTTGATATTGGCGAGGGTGATTTATCATCAAAAGAAAGTGTGGATGTGTGGGAGGATTCAAGCTCGTTTGAAGAGATAGTAATTAAAGATGAAGAAGGTTACAAGCAATATCTGAAGGTTTGCGAAATTGACAGCGTTCT
>JAZRPU010000061.1:0-3993 GCA_045649365.1 Eubacteriales bacterium
TGATATATGCTTTTTCACCAAAGGCCTCTGAATAGATTACACCGTCATAGGATTCATCGGGAGTAGAAAGACATGTGTAACCATTTGCTTTCCAATCGAAATTTCCGCTATCTACAATAACACCGCCAACTTGAATTGCATGTCCATCAAGATATTTAGATGTAGAATGTACAACAATATCTGCTCCAAACTCAATAGGACGGCAAAGAACGGGAGTTGGAAAAGTATTATCTACAATAAGAGGAACGCCATGCTTGTGAGCAACTTTTGCAAATTTTTCGATATCAAGAACAGATAATGCAGGATTAGCCAAAGATTCTCCAAAAACAGCTTTTGTATTGGGCTTGAAATACTTATCCAATTCTTCTTCTGAAAGGTCTTGGTCAACAAGAGTGCATTCTATGCCAAGTCTTTTCAACGTAACCATGAAAAGATTTACGGTTCCGCCATAAATTTTAGAGGAAGATATGAAATGATCTCCTGCTTCCATAATATTCAAAAGGCTCATCATTGATGCCATTTGTCCAGAAGAAGTGCAAAGCGCACCTACTCCTCCCTCTAAAGCAGCAATTTTTTCTTCAACACAAGCAACAGTAGGATTGGAAATTCTTGAATACATGTGTCCATCAGCCGCCAAGTCAAAAAGCTGTCCAATTTGTTCAGCAGTATCATAGGAATACGTTGTGCTTTGATAAATAGGCAAAGCCATGGGCTCGCCATTGGCAGGCTTATAACCCGCTTTTATGCATTTTGTTTCTGTTTTCATTTTTTCACCGAGAACTTACTAATAGTTCTCTATCCTTTCCATATCAATTATCTATTGACAACATTACTTTAATGCTGCTTCTAAACTTGAAGGCAAAACTGACCAATTAAGCTCTTTGCCCGACATTGCAGAAAGGTCGGAAAAATTAACCTTTTCATAGCTTCCGTCGTAGATGCCAAAAAGAACAGAATATTTTTCAGATTTTATAGAACATCTTTCAAAGCATCCGAAAAATCTTTCAACAGAGCTTGAAGTGTTTTTCAGTTTTTCATTTGAAAAAGCAGATGTGAAAACGCTGTCATAAATTTGAGAAAACATTGTGCTTGCCGCTTTTGAATCGTAAGAATCCTCCGGCACGTTATCAAATATATACTGTGCATTTTCTGCGGTTATAACAGCCTCTCCTGCAAGCGTTATATATTGTATATCATCCGGATTCTGGTCATTATAGTCTTTCATTTCAGGGTCTTCGTATTTTACCTGATAAGGTAAATTACAACTGATTTCTATTTCCAATTTTTCAAAAATATCAGTTTTGGAAAAAAGCTCAATCATTGATTCCGGTGTGAAAACAACGTATGAATTAACAGATACTCCAAAAATATACTGAAGCTTTCCGCAAAGAAATTCTTCACCATTTGATTCGTAAATTTCTTTAATAGTTCTGTTATATCCATTTACAACAATTGTGCTTGTTATAGGCAAAGTTTCTTGAACGAGCTTTCCATTTTTTTCGTTTACGCAGATAAATTTTGCACCATTTAATTCACCCAAATGGTCCTCATAGAAAACAATATAGGATTCTCCTATTGCTTCAGAGGAAGGAATTTCTTCTTCTGAAGCATCATATTCTCCTTTGTAATATGACTCTGCATTCTCGTAGGAATATTCAGTTTCATCGCCCGATGCATTTTCCCCGCTCTTAAACAATCCGTCAAGAACGCCGCTTACAACCATATATCCAATCACAGCAAATAAGGCTGCAGCGAGGGCAAAAGTAATTATAAAATTTCTAAAAGCCGTTGACATATCTTATTCCTCTAATCTATCAGTTCTTTTAATGTGTGCCAAACAAAAAATAATAATCATTATTTTTGTTTTTTATTTTTTCCAAATTCTTTGACACATCTGAAATTCAGATTTTATTCCATGTATTTAATTGTGAATGAACCCTTATTCTTTTTAAGCCAAGAATCTGCTTTGGAATTTTTAACAACATTAACTGTTTCAAGAACGTTGCTTCCTTTAAAAAGATTCTCACCTAAAGAAGTTACGCTTTGAGGGATTGTAACTATTTTTAATCCTTTAGAGTAAGCAAAAGCTTCTTTTTTCAACGTTTTAAGCGTGGAAGGAAGCTTAACGTCGGAAAGATTATCACAATATGCAAAAGAGCTTTCTCCAATTGTTGAAAGAGTTTCAGGGAAAACAACGTCCGGCAATTTTCTGCAACAGAAAAATGCATATTTTCCTATTGTTGAAAGTTTTGATGGTAAGTTAACGTCAGTCAATCTCAAACAATGACAAAAAACATATTCGGGAATTGAGGTTAAATTATCGGAAAGCTTAACTTTTTCAAGAACGGAACATTCATAAAAAAGGTATGATCCGATAGATGAAACATTATCAGTCATTTCAAATGATTTAAGCTTTTTGCAGCCCAAAAATACACTTCCGCCAATTTTTGATATATTAGACGGAATAACGATATTTTCCGGAGCGCAATAAGCAAAAACGTATGAGCCAATTTCTTTAATGGAAGAATCAAAAGTTATCTTCTCAAGAGAAGAACATGCATAAAATGCATAGTCGGGAACAATTCCATCAGAAGTTTTTACGTTAATTTCTTTCAAAGAAACACAATTTGCAAAAACATATTCTCCGCAAACAGAATTTCCCATATCAACAGATGCAAGACTATCGCACCCGTTAAAAGCATATTCTCCAACATTTTTTACACCTTGGGGTATAACAACAGAAGTTAGTGAATCGCAATTATTAAATGCGTTTGCTTTAATTTCAACTATATTTCCCTCGGGAAGAGCTGATAACTTTTTACAATTATAAAATGCGCGTTCTGGAATTTGCGTTTCTTTGCTTTGAAATTTAACTTCATTGAGAGAAAGACAGTTTTCAAAAATGCCAATTCCAATTTCTGAAAGTGTTGCAGGAAGTTTTACTTTTTCAAGCTTTTCATTGCCGGCAAAACAGAAATCGCCAACTGATTCGAGTCCTTCTTCAAAAACTATCTCTGTTAATGACTCCATGGAAGAAAAAGCATTTTTACCTAATGATTTAACCGAATCGGCAAAAACCAACCTTGAAATTGATTCGTTTTTTTCTACCGCAAAATCAACAACTTCAACAACACCTTTAAGGTCTAATGAAGATATTTCAGCTTCTATGGGACAAGAAATCAATACTGTTTTATCTTTATTATAAAGGCATCCGTTATATGATGAATAATTTGGGTTATTTTCATCAACCTTTATGCTTTTCAAAGAAGTGCAATCTCTGAAAGGATTACCCTTAATTTCCACAACTGTTGAGGGTATAAAAACGGTTTCAACATCTTTCGCTGATATAAAAGCTTTACTATCAAGGATGAGATTTTTTACTCCCGAAAAGGAAGCGGGAATCATAACATCTTCTTCATCTCCGTGATATTTTAATATTTCTGCTTTTTTATCACTATTTACTTTAAACTGAAAGTCCTTTTCTGTTACACCATCACTACACGAGGTTAAACAAAAGCAGGATAACAAAACGATTGCCAATAAGCTAATGATAAAATATTTTTTCATAGTTTTCAAATCCAATACGTTTGTATAAATTTTTTAAAAAGAAAAGCCCGCCCGATAATGGGCGGGCTTAATTGTTAAATCAAATTACTGATAATAATCTCCGTGAAGATTAATTATCCTCTTCTGTTGATGATATCAAAGAAGTCTGCATCACCTGCTTCGGTATTGCTTTTTGCGGGAGCTGCGGGAGCTTCTGCAGGAGCTTCTGTAACAGGAGAAACAGGAGCAGTATAAACAGGTCTTCTATAATCAGACGTTCTCTTGTTAACGTCAAAACCTGTAGCAACGAGAGTAACTTTCATTTCGTCTTCCAAGGTAGGATCAAAAGCAGCACCAAAGATAATTTGTGCATCTGCTTGTGCTTCGTTTGTAATCATTTCAACTGCTTGATCAACTTCGTCAAGTCCAACGTCAGGAGAAGCAGTA
>JAZRPU010000062.1:0-2923 GCA_045649365.1 Eubacteriales bacterium
CAAAGACTCGTTAACCATCGAACCTATATTGGACGAAGATGAAATAGAAGAACTCGAAACAGAAGATGATCTTTGGTACGAAGAAGATTATGAGGAAGGGTACGAAAAAGGTCATCACGATGGATATATGCGAGGATACCAAGCGGGATACGAAGCATCTGAAAACGGAAGCGGATACAATGACACTTATCCTATTGATTGGTCAGAAGATGACGAATTATACGATGATGAATAGAGGTACGGCATGAAAATAAATGCAATTGTTGGCGAAAAAGGAGAGATCATAATTCCCCAGTCTATAAGAAAAAACATTGGTCTTGAATATAACGACATTGTTTCATTCGAAAAGCAAGATGAAAATACAGTTATACTCAAGAAAGAAATTATATGCGAATGTTGCGACCGTGGAAAAGTAAGTCATTTTGTTAAACCAACTGACGAAACCACACTTCTGGATTTCTTTGACGGCTTATCTTTGGAAGAACAAAGAGCCGTCTTTTTAAATTTGAGCTTGAAATTTGCGAATGTGAAAGTTGGTGACAAAAATGTTTAAACCATTATATGCGAAGATAACTCCGAAATCAGCTTACAATGAAAATTCAACGAAAGGAAATAACAATGGACAATAACATTCAGACGTTTTATAACAACGAATTTGGCGAACTTGAAGTAATTCAAAGCGATGATAAATTCTGGTTTCCAGCGACCAAATGTGCGAAAATTCTTGGGTATAAGAATCCTCAAAAGGCTATTCGAGACCACTGCAAAGGTGTGGCAGAAATGTTCATACCCTCTTCGGGCGGTATTCAAAAGACTAATATTATATGCGAAGGAGATTTATACCGTCTCATCATTCGTTCCAAAATGGAATCTGCTCGAAAATTTGAATCATGGGTATTTGATGAAGTAATTCTTTCAATCAGAAAACACGGTGCATATATCATGCCTGAACTTTTGGAAGAATTGCAGAAGAACACAGAGAAGAATGCTCAACTTTTAAAGACACTCGCGAGGGAACAGCGTGAACGAATCTTGCTTGAAGAAAGAAATCGAGCCCTCAAGACAAAAGCTGAACAGCTTCAGATGGAAAACACCGAGCTTGAATCCAAAGCAAAGCGATTGAGCGATAAGCTTGAAGTTGCAACACCTAAGTTGTCTTATTACGATAAAATACTTGACAATCCCGAAGCGGTTGCCGTTACCCTTATTGCTAAGGATTACGGAATGACTGCAATGGCATTCAATGCAATGCTTCACGACTTTGGAATACAATACCGTGTGTCTGGAACGTGGGAATTATATCAGACTTACGCTGACAACGGATATACACACGGTAACGTTCATTTTACAAGAACAGGTAGAACTAAAATGCATACCTGCTGGACTCAAAAAGGAAGATTATTCCTTTATGAGTTTTTAAAGGGATATGGTATTTTGCCGAAAATCGAGGTGGTTTCATGAAAATAAAGGTATTTCAGATTGATGAAAAATTGGATAGATATAACACGGAATTCCGAAACTACGATAGCGTAATTAAAACTGCTGGCAGAGTTGATCCAAGCATTTACAAAACTGTATATAAGGGTATCGTTGATGCAGAAAACTTGGAATCCATATACACACTTTGCAATACTGACCATCCTGTGGGATATAACGGGCATTCTATGTCTGTGAGCGACGTTGTTGAGCTTGAAGACGGAAGTTGTCACTTCTGTGACTCTTTTGGCTTCAAAGAACTAAAGGATTTTGACGTTTCTAAAACAGCACCTGTTGTTGGACGCAGAATGCTTGTTATAGAACCACACAAAGAGCCTTATGAGATGATTATTCCCGATAAGCTTGAAGCATTGCAACAAGCGGTTGGTGGATATATCGAGGTCACGTATCCTTTCGATGACAACGCATTCGTTATAGGAAACGAAGAAGCAAAACTCGTTGGCTTGGAAGGCAACCGCAGAATCGGTGACAGTATCTATGCAGGTAATATCCTTATTGCGGCGGATGACGGATATGGTGGAACAACAGACCTTACGGACGATCAAGTGAAGAAATATTCGGATATGTTTTTCACACCTGAAGATATATCTCCAGAAGAAGTGGAAAGCGATATGGGATTCAAAATTATAGGCTTTGACGAATAATCAAAGTTTCAAACGGAGTCGGAAACGGCTTCGTTTTTTCTATATAGATATTCTAAGCGAAAGGAGGTTTGAAGCAATGAAAATCAAAGCAAAAGTTGTAAAAACGTTTGATACAGGAAGCGTAAAGGCAATATGTGACGTTACTCTTGACGATGAATTTGCAATCCACGGAGTGAAGCTTATCAAAGGACAAAGCGGTACGTTTGTAGCAATGCCAACGGATAAATGGAAGAACACAGACGGAGAAACAAAGTATTCCGACATAGTTCATCCCACAAAAAGCGAAGCAAGAAGCGACCTCTTCAAAGCTGTATCAGATGCCTACAATTCACACGTTCAGAGTAACGAAAACGCACCTACCCAAGAAATGAAATAATTAAAAACAAAAACAAAAGAAAGAACGAGGTACTAATTCATGAAAAAATTATTCTCTAAAATCAAATCCAAAGTAACAAGCATTAAAGAACGTATCAAAAGTAAAGCTACTGTTCTCGCAACCCGTGCCACTCTTGCAGTTGCAAACGTAAGAGCAGACGGTTACGTTGATTCAGGCGTTAAAATTCTCATCGCAGTAGTAATCGGCGCACTCTTGCTCGCAGGTCTTTACACTCTTTTCAACGGAACAATAATGCCAACAGTTACAAACAAAGTAAAAGAACTTTTCAACTTTAAAGGTTAATACAAGGAAAGAACGAGGTACTAATTTATGAAAAAATTATTCTCTAAAATCAAATCCAAAGTAACAAGCATTAAAGAACGTATCAAAAGTAAAGCTACAGTTC
>JAZRPU010000063.1:0-3247 GCA_045649365.1 Eubacteriales bacterium
ACATTTCAGAATGAGCGACGGGTCTTTCGTTGCAGTTCAGTATGCAGAGCCTGTTCATTATCTTGATTCTGACGGTACATATACAGAATATGATAATACCTTGTCCTTGTCATCATCCGTATCAAGCGGAAATTTAACGAATATCCAAAGCGGAAATCTTACCGCTGAAAGTATAACTACCATAAACGGATACAAAGCAAATAAAAGTGACGTTTCCGTAACTTTGGCAAATAATGCTTCTCAAAGTGCACTCACAAGCATAAGCAAGGGAGAATATTCTGTTTCTATTATTCCCTTGTCACTTAATGCTTCTTCTAAAGTTGTTGTAAACAACACGTCAGCCAAACCCACTTTGAGCAACAAACCCACAATAGAAGAAGCATCAAAATTGTATAATCACTCTTCTTCTGTGAAATATGAGGGCTTGTTTTCGGGAGCAGACCTTGAATACGTTCTCTCGGGTAGTAACCTTAAAGAAAACATTATTGTAAACGAAAAGTCAGATTCTTACGTTTACCGCTTCAATCTTAACTTAACAGGTCTTTATGCAGTTTTAAACGAAGACGGAAGCATATCTCTTGTTGGAAACAATACCGATAAAGTGGAATTTACTATCCCCGCCGGATATATGTTCGATGCAAAAGGACAATATTCCGATAACGTTACGTATTCCCTTACCTCAAAAACAAACGGTAACTATCTCCTCACCGTCACAGCCGACAGCGAGTGGATTAACTCAACCGACCGCGTTTTCCCCCGTTACCGTTGACCCGACACTTTTTGTTGGTATATATGGAGAAGATGATAACGTTTCCGACACCTATGTAGCTTCTAATCCCGCATGGGCAAACGATTCAAATGGCGGTAAAAACTCATTAGTCGTCGGTTATGTAAATGAAGGAATTTTAGGAAACGTAACGCCTTTTGGAACAACAAAAACTTATGTAAAAATAGACGTTCTTCCCGAGGTGAGTTCATCTTCTGTAATCGTTTCTGCTGAATTAATACTCAGACATAATAGAGGATATCAATGTAGTAACTCCGTTAAAATTGGAGTTAAAGAAGTAACCAATGAAGTACAAGGCTCTATAACTTGGAATAATCAGCCTACGGTGAGTGATATTTTCCTTGATTATGAAACGGTTGTTAATAATACCACAGAAATAAACAAAAATGTATCTTGGGATATAACCCCTGCTGTTAAAAAATGGTATAATGATTCGACCTCAAATAAGGGTCTTTGGCTTGAGGAATTAAGCGGAAATACATCTAAAAATAACTATGCTGTTTTCTTTGCTCACAATACGTCAGAATATAACAGCCAAAACGGTATGGAGCCTATGTTTAAAATTTCATACCGCGATACAAAAGGTATTGACAGCAAATGGTCATATAGTTCCTTTGGAATGGGTAATTTAGGAACGGGAAATATAAACTTATTTAACGGAAATCTTGTTGTAACAAATAGTGTTGTGGCTACAAACGGAAATATTCTTCCTGTTGCTGTTACCAACGTATATAATACCTATCTTGCAAATTCCAATTTTGATTCAAGTATGAAAGTGGGCTATGGATGGCAGTTATCAGTTCAGGAAAAAATTGAAGCTGTTGATATAAGCGGAGTTTCTTACGCTAAATATACAACCTCCTCGGGAACAGAGCTGTATTTTCCACAATTCGGGAATACGTATTACAGCGAAGACGGATATCCGTATTATATAACTAAAAATTCTGATAACGGATTTGTATTGAAAGACGATTATGACAACGTAAAAACTTTTAATTCCAACGGAAACCTTGTTTCTGTAGCAGATGCCGACGGAAACAAAAAGATTTTTACATATTCAGGTAATAAACTTACATATATATATAAAAACAATACCACGAGCACTTCAAACAGACTTATCAAATTTGAATACAACAGTTCAAATTATCTTAAAAAAATCACAAATTTAATTTCCGGCGATTACGTTGAATATTTCTATTCATCAACAACCGCAGGAAATCCTTCGGCAGATGGAACGAAATATTTAAGACAAATATCTCATTCTGATGGATATACATGCTATTATGATTATGACACGAATGGACTTTTGGTAAGCACCTTTGACGTAGAAACAGGGTTTGAGTATGATTTGGAATATTCCACGTTCCACGGGGCTATTTCCAACAAGTCATATAGAGTTAAAAAAGTAACTCAAATATCATCAAGCGGAGATGACTCGTGTTCTCCTATGTTAATTGAATATGATAGCAAAAAAACATCCGTTCGTTCATGGGGAACAGATGAAATATTGCTCAATGAAGATGATATCCTCACAACGTATGTGTTCGATAGCCACGGAAGAACAATAAGTGCATATAGCACTGATATAACAGGAAAAGAAATATATGGCGCAAGTAACGCTGTATATTCAGACGTTGACGTAAACAACAACGGAACTTTAAATCAAGACTATAAAAAGAATAACAAAATCAAGTCCGACAGCGTGAGCGGTTATGCCGCAATGAATTTGCTCAATAACGGAAATCTTGAAAGCACAAGTAATTGGACGTCGGAAATAAATGGAACAGATAAATCCTCTTCTGCTTCAGAAACAGAAAAATATCTTGGTAATAAATCAATCGTGTTAACCTCTTCCGTTAACACGGGCTACGTTCGTCAATACCAAAGCGTAACCCTCGAAAGTGGAACGTATACCCTTTCAGCATACGTTAAAACCGTAGGGATATCAGGTGACGGTGCATATTTAAAGCTTGGAAGCTTCACCGGCGACAAAATAAACGGAACAACAACCCAAACAATAGAAAACGGGTGGAAACGTATATACGTTACCGCAACTCTTGATGCAGGTACGTATCAAGTAAGTATGTATCTTGAAAATGCGGTGGGAAATGCATATTTTGATTGTATTCAGTTAGAAAAAGCATCTGCTCCTTCAAGCTTCAACCTTGTTGACAACGGAAACATGGAAAAACAAAATGTTTGGAGCGGTAGCTATGTAACCGACAGCGAACGCGGAACAGTTGCTTTCGTTGAAGGTGTATATTCCGCAAAAAAACATTCAGTTCAAAGCATTAATCTTGGCGTGGATTCAGATACGTCAACTTTCATTCTCAAAGGTTGGGCAAAAGCAAATTCTGCATCTTTAACAAATCACGAAAACGAGGATAATACAACTTTCCGCATTTTTGCAGAATTTAATCTTACTGATGATGAAACGGGTGAAACCATTACTGAAGAATA
>JAZRPU010000064.1:0-2073 GCA_045649365.1 Eubacteriales bacterium
GGAAAAATCAGCCTGTCAGCGACGTAAACCCGATAAGGCATTTGTATTTTATCTTTTGAAAGCAATGACCACTCATTCCATTCCTTGCTGAACACTTCTCCATTCCCTACCCCCACGTTAAACAATAATCTGCACACCGCCCAAACGTCATGGCTCAATTCTTTCGAGAAGCCTTTTTTCAGTTCTTTATATATGAGCTTTTGTCGGAAATTCAGCAGCATTTTCCACATAATGCTTCTCCTCTTTTCACCGCATCCATTCATGTAAAAGCAGCGGCTGAAGGTTTAAGTGAGTCTGACACGCGCGGGAAGATATCTTCTGGCATCGTTTGGGAAACACGGTATCCACATTCAGACAAGGCTGGCTTTTACATTGCAAAGGCAGAAAAAATTTTCTTTCTTTGCGGAATGAAAACGGTTTTTCAATTTCTAAAACGTTCTCGCACGCGAAAGAGAACTTACGCGTACCGTTTTTTGTCCCGAAGGACTAATCCAATCCACTGGCGATACGATTTCTACGTACGGCGGGATTCGAACCCGCGAAAGAGAGCTTGACAGGCTCAAATGCAAGTGCCTTTACGACATACACTTTGGAAACTCCTCGTGCATCGTGGTGAAAGATAAGCTCAAACACGCTTCAGCTACCTTGCAAGCATATTTTACCATTACTATATTGTTTTTTCACGGAAAAAAAGCTGCGAACTCTTATTTGAGTCCGCAGTTTTTCTGTTTTTTTAGTTTTTCTATAATCAATTCTCTGAATGAACAAGGCTCTATGACCTCTACAAGCGGGCCAAAGGACAAAATTCTTATTACCATTTCCGATTCATCATCAAGGTTATATTTTATTTTAACAAGATAATGCTTTCGGTCAAGTCTTTCAGCTTGTTTTTCAAAATGGGCAAAGTGGAGCATAAAACGTTCAAGGGCATTTCTTTCATTCAATATCTTAACGGTAACGTTTCTGTATTGTGGTTTTTCCTCTCTGCCTTTGCTTTCCTTTTCCCCTGTATAATGATTACACCGTCTTATCTTCGCCAGATTAACCGTTGTAACGTTTCTACGGGAAGAGGTAATTATTCTGAATTTATCGTCCTTCAGCGAATATTCCAATCGTATGGGGCGGCATCTCACATACATTAAATTGCCTTTTCTGTTTTCCATCTCAAATTTAATTTGAGTTCCATCTTTTATGGCTTTTAAAACCACTTTGAATTGTCTTATGTATTCCTCATCACTAAAAGGGTCGCCGTCGCTGTATTTATCATAAACGTAATAATCATCAGAAGTGAAAAGGGGGTCAACGTTTTCCAATTCGGGAAGCTTCACGTCGAAAAGCTTTATCCTCGGGTCGAGAGAAATTGCTTTAAGCCATTTTTTTTGTAACGTTGTCAAGGGCATTGTGGGCTTATGTCGAATAGGCGTTGTAAAATCTCTACGGACTATCTGCCATTTTTCCTGCTTCAAGGAAGGGAGAATTGTAAGCACACTTTCTCCAAAGGCACGCTCAACGACAATTTTCTGAAGCTCTTTTTCAGAATTATTTCCTTCAATAATAGCGGAGAGAATGGCGGCTACCGTATTGTAGTAAGCTGAATAAAGCTCGCTGAATATCATTCCCTCTCCTCCTCTTCTATTCCATATAAACGGTACATTGATTCCAAATCATTCTTGAACCTGTTTTCCACAGTTCTGTTGGAAAAATTCATTTTTTCAATGCGGCAAACGAAAGTTCTTATCCATGGCGTCATCTCACCGGAATCATAAACGTCAGCAGAAAAACGGTATCTTCCCTCATCCAGCTTTTCTATTTTTCCAATACGTTTTTCACGCTCAAGACGTTTAATTATATGCTCCTCATGTTTATCAATTCTGACAACAAACTCCACATGCTCCAGACGTTCATTTCCCCATTTGTTTCTTTTAACGTTAACGCCCCACATTTTGCTCTGCATTCGGTCAAGCTCCGCGCGAAGCTCGTCAAAACGCGGTGTTACGTTTTCCAATTTCACGTTGGATAAATAATCCACACGGTACGAATAAAAAGAATTATATTCAGGCAAATAGGCAAAAA
>JAZRPU010000065.1:0-30655 GCA_045649365.1 Eubacteriales bacterium
ACATTAAACTAACCTTTAACATTCCTGATTCAGTTGAATTAGACGAAAGCTCTTTGACAGTAGATAAAGTTCTTTGTACGGATTATTCATTCAGCAATGGAACATTAACTGTTCCTGTTAAGAATCTTCAAGGAACTGTTCGTTTCCTTCTCAAACCATTGAAGTATGATTTAGTTACTGCATACTCCAAGATCTCTTTTAATAATGGTAAAACCACCCAAACTGAAATTTTAGGTACAATTTATACCGAAATACCAATACTTAGCATTGTATCTCAAAAGCAAACATCAGATTCTTTTATTAATATTAGCGGCGTAACTATACCCGACAGCGATGTTGTTATCTATCTGAACGAAACTCAATACACAACAATAAAAGCCAATAAAGTTGGAGATTACAACGCACAAATAAATTTATCCTCTCCGCGCAATGGCCAAATATATTCAATTCGTGCAGAAGTAAAAGACTCTTTGGGCGCCATAATAACCGCTGAAACTTCTACCACATACAGAACAAGCCTGCCGATTTTAAAAGACGTTATAATGGAATATGGCGGCAAAAAATATGTCTTAAACAAATTATTGGGAACAAAACCCAATATAACTTGGGCTTCTCAATATAAATACAAGTTCACCATAACGTTTGAAAATCCCGAAAGTGTATCTTCTGTTTACATTGTAAGTACAAGAAATAATGTTAAAAAGCAGATGAAGGCGATTTGGAACGAAGCAGCTCAAGCCTTTGTTTCGGAAGGGTACTTTGATAATAACAGTTCATACGTACCAGGAGTTATTAGTATTGAATACATACGAAGCAATGGCGATATTTCGTTTGAAGATGGATTTGATTTCAGCTCGTATGAACTTCCCGAAGAATGGAAAAACTCCCATGTTGTTGTCCAAGAAAACACATCTCAAAAAACAGATTTGGTTTTAAATTCTCCAATTAAAACTCCTGACGGCAAAAATTATGCCATCCATTATAATGCAGAGGTTAAAACCAAGCCTTCGGGATACACCGAAGAATCTGCCCTTGCAGAAGGTTATTTCAAAGTAACAGACAGCAAAGGTAAATCAGTATATGTACGTTCATCCAACGGGCAGTCTGAATGTGAATTATCTTTAATTAGCTTTCAAGAAACAGTCCATGGTGCCGTTGAATATATAGATATCTCTTGCAATCTGTTTAAAAGCTTTGTGGGTGAAAACAGTGACCTTATACTTGAGCCATTAGGCGGACTTAGTGAAATAAACGGTTTTTTAGGAAATATTAGATCAACCGTCGATTTTGCTATTGATGCCTACCAAATCGAACAAATTAGCAATGATATTTACAATTCAAACATGAGTTCCGAACAAAAATCACAAGCATTAACATTAGTCAATTATGCTCATGGGACGAATGTAATAAGTATCTCCTCTAAAATAATCTTTTCCATTCTCGGCTCTTCTCTTGTCTTAACTGGCTGGCCAGGACTTCTTATAACTGCCGGAATGATGATTGCCGAAAGTTTTATTGATATATGGCATGAATATTATATGGATCAACTCCTAAACATTAATTTTAGATGGGCAATTGACCCCAGCGGCTTTATTTATGATATTTCAACAGGACTGCCAATTATTGGAGCCACTGTTACCGCTTATTGGATTCCATACGATGAAACCGACGAATCCTATTGGCAAAAAAAGCCCGATAAAGATAATTATGGAGTAAAATGGGAATCATCTATGTTTTCGCAGAACAATCCCCTTTCAACCGACATAAGTGGTTGGTATGCATGGGATGTTCCCGAAGGATGGTGGAGAGTAAAATGCGAGAAAGATGGATACGAAACTATTTGGAGCGAATGGCTTCCTGTTCCCCCGCCTCAAACAGAAGTTAATCTCGGCATGACGCCTATTATTCCCGAATCAAATATTACTGTAAATTGTAATAGTGCAGTAGAATATACAATAAATGACAATGTTATCACCATTGATCATAAACTTCCATGCAAAGTTGGTTTTCTTGATGGAGAAAAATATGTGCCAATCCTTAGCCAAGCAAATAATGACGGAACATATTCTTTCACAGTTCCCAAAGAAATTAATGAAGTTGTTATTGTTATCAATGGAGATATTACAGAAAATTCCACAGTTGATTCTACGGACTATATAAAACTAAAAAGTGTATTTTTAGGAAATACCACTTTGACAAAGGAAGCCTTCTTTGCAGGTGATGTTACAAACAATGGTGATATTAACTCCACAGATTACCTTCAAATAAAAAACTGTTTTCTTGGTTTTCAAGAATTGAAATGGTAAAAAATCACCCCTTGTAGACAAAAATAATAATTAAATTATTCTTGACATGCTTATATACACATAAGAAAGCATATAGAAAAAAGTAGCATTGAAAGAAACAAAAATGGATACTCAATACCTTACCGGTAAAGAGTATCCATTTTGTTATTGTTTGATTTATTATAATACACTTTAATACAAAAATAAAAAAGTTCTCGTAATTTGAATCCAATAAAAACTCATTCTACAATCATTAATACTTCATATTTTTCCTCATGCATGAAAATTTTCCGACGAGCTGAAATCCCGTGCTTTCATAGACAAATCGTGCGGGGTTATTATCCCCTGTAAAAAGCGACATAAATTCAGCTCCCATATCTTTAAGCCCGATGCAAAGGCGAGAAAAAAGCACCTTTCCTATACCGTGGCTTCTGTAATCTGTGTGAACACCAATTCCGCAAAACAATCCTCTTTTTTCCTTTGACACGGAAAGTGGGCCTGTATATCCGATGACAGCATTATCTTTTACCGCCACAACGATTTTTTCGTCAAGCCTTGACATAACGCTTTTTCTCCAGCCCTCGTTTTTTATATTATCAAAAAGCTCTGAAAACCCAAAATGCTTCTCTTTATCAAAAAAGCAAACCTCTATCCCCTCTTTTTCAAGCTTTTCCAGTCGTAATGATACAGAATCTTGTGCTTGGTATTCATCCAAGGGCATATAATACGCATTCTGAACAGCATAATCACAAAAACCCATTTTTTTCAAAAAGGGGTATCCATCACATTCCATGTAAACTCCCGGAACTCCGGAGTGGTCATGGGGAAAATGATTTGGAATAAACCAAGGAATACTACACGGGTTATAGAACATACAGTCAACTTTTTCAAGGTGTGGGTTTACCTCAAAAAAAGTTTTTTCAAGCTCAAAATAAAGCTCTTTTCCCATTCCGCTTTTTCTTTTATCTTTTTTCACACCAACGTATGAAACGTATCCCGTATCTCCATTAATTGTTCCGAAAGCAAAGCCGACTGCTTCTCCGTTTTCCTCTTTTACAACGCCTTTAGAAATATATTTTTCACACAAAAACAACTGACAAAAGTCTTCTTTGCTCAAAGGCTTGAAAGGCACATCTCCCGAATCTACATAGCTGTTCCATATTTCAATGCAGTTATCAATATGTCTTTTTTCGAATTTCATATTTTCAAAATTCTCCCTCTATAATATCTTCTTTGAAATCCTCAAGATATTCATAGACGTCTTCCATTGATTGAAAGGATTCGGCAGAAGTAGAGATAGAAAACCAACGCTTCTCATTTAAAATAAACATTTCATGAGAACATCTGTATGAACCATTTCCATCCTCATATACTACTATTCTGTCACCATCATAAGTTCTGAACACCTTAACCACGTTATCGCCAAGTCCTTCATTAACAAGCGAAATAGCAAGAGCTTCCTTGTATCTGATTTTTGCTTCTTCACAAGAATTTTTAGCTTTAACCAAAACTATAGTATATAAAAACGCGCTAATCAAAAGAAGCACTTCAAGCACAATAAATATTAAAAATATAGTTTTATCCATGGAAGTGAAATCTTCTATCTCTCTGTTTCCCGTAAGAAAAGCACAAAAGAAAATTCCCAAAAACATTGACAAAAAAATCCCGCATTCGATAAATATTTTCTTTTTCATGCTTTTCTTTTTGCCGAGGTAATTCTTTTCCTCATTTTCGGGAGAAAGAAATCTGTTTTTCTTTATTTCTTTTATCTTTTGATTAACAAAGCTTTCTATTTCAGCGTCATTTTCCAGATAAGTTATTCCATATCCTTTTCTTCGCGTGGATATCATTATATTATTCTGTATAGCGCTTATATAAATAATCTCATCGTATTTAATTATTTTTTCTTTGAAAAACGAATCTTTAAGTCTGATTTCATCTTCATAAAGCTCTATGCTGTAAAACTTGAACATTGATTCTTTAAAGGCAATAACAATTCCCACGAGAAATCCGAATAAGCACAACATAAAATAAATAAACGTCATGCTGCCATTATTTTTCGAGGAATTTATACCCAAAGCAAAAAAAAGCGAAGAGAAGAACAAGAAAGCGAGAATCGCTAACACGTTTTTCAAAAATACAGACTTTTGTCTTTTAAACTTTCCTTTAAAGAGAATTGGCTTTTTTTCGGTCATAAAACTCTGCTCCTTCCTTTTTTAAATTATATCATTGGCGTTTTTCTTTGTCAAGATTGGATATATTGCATATAAGATAAATACTTCGATGATATTCTTTCATCCTAACTTTTTAAAAGCTATTGAAAATTTTAAAAAACATGGTATAATATTTATAGTAAAGCTTTTTAATTTCGCAAATTTTTATTTATTTGTTTTATAATGAAAAAGCATTCGATTTTAAAAAACAAAGGAGAAACACAATGAAAAAAATCAGTAAAATCATTTGGGGAATAGTGCTGATTGTGGCAGGCACGCTATTCGCTCTCAATGCCCTTGGAATTACCAATATAGACATTTTCTTTGACGGTTGGTGGACTTTATTCATCATAGTTCCCTGCTTTATCGGATTGTTCAAAGAACGTGAAAAATTGGGAAATCTCATTGGTATCGCCATCGGTGTTGCACTTCTGCTTGGATGTCAGGACATATTAAGCTTTTCTACTCTTTGGAAGCTTCTTTTACCCGCAATTATTGTTATAGTCGGTCTTAAAACCTTATTCAACGGATTGTTTGGGAACAAAGCAAACACCATTATTGAAAAGATGAAAAACAACGGAAAAACTCCAAAGGTTGGATGTGCCACCTTTTCAAACTGCAACTTGAATTTTGACGGTCAGGTTTTCGAGGGAGCAGAGCTTACAGCTACCTTTGGAAGCGTTAACTGTGATTTAAGGAATGCGGCAATCACTGAAGATTGTGCAATTAAAGTTTCCTCTGTTTTCGGAGGAATCGAAATTTTAGTAAACAACGACGTTAACGTTAAGGTTAATTCCAACAGCATTTTCGGTGGAATTTCCAATAAAACAACTACTCATAAAGATGCACCAACCATATACGTTAGCGGAACATGTATGTTTGGAGGTGTTGAAATAAGATGACAACATTTCAAAAAACAGTTAAATATGCGGCAATGGCTTTGGCAATATTTCTCTCTGTAAGTATTATAAGCAGTATTTGGGCAGTTGGGTCTATTATTTTTGGGGTTTTTGGAAACGATGACATTCTTGATGAAATGAAATCTTATGAAGTTTCAGAAAAGGTAAATTCTCTGGAGATAAACATGAACTCCGTAGATTTCACTATAAAAAAATCAGACACTTTATACGTTGAAAGCAACATAAAAAAACTTTCCGTAACAGAAAAGAATGGCACACTGATAATAAAAGATAAAAGTAAAATCGGATTAGTAGATTCAGATGCTTCCGTTATCCTTCACGTTCCTTCTGATTTTTCCTTTAACGAAATTGAAATCGACGTAGGTGCATGCAATTTTTCCGCAGACAGAATTTCTGCTAAAGAAATTGAGCTTTCTCTCGGTGCGGGAGAAGTAAATATAGAATATATCAATGCATCAAATTCCATTGATATTGACGGCGGTGCCGGGAAAATATTTATTTCAAACGGAATCCTCAACAACCTTGATTTAGACATGGGTGCAGGGGATATTGAGCTTACAGCAGAAATTTTCGGAAACAGCGAATTTGATTTAGGAGTTGGGAAATCAGATTTCAACTTAATCGGTGAAGAAAACGATTATTCCATAAACGTTGAAAGAGGTTTGGGAGAGCTTGAAGTTGACGGAAAAGAAGTTTCTCAATATAACACCATCAACGGAGAAAGCAAAATAGACATCGACGGTGGCGTTGGAAAAATCGAAATACACTTTGGTGGAAAGGTTGTTGCTTTCTCGTAAAAACACCTTTCTTCAAACCATACATAACTTCATAATTATAAAAAAGACTCGTTCTCCATTTACGGTTGAACGAGTCTGTTTTTATTATCTTTTATCAGTCCCACAAGTCTGGGTCTTTTTCAAGGATGTCTTTCCACTTTTCAATATCTTCAGCTGCACCAAAAACATAGTGCTCGTCAAAAACTTCTGTCCATTCCTTTGTTGCACCCACTGTCATATCTCTTTCAGGAATGAAAGTGATAAGCTCTTTTTCTTTTTCAATTATTGGATCAGGAACGGGAATTGCAGAAAGAAGAGAACGTGTATATGGGTGAAGAGGTCTTTTAAAAAGTTCTTCTGTTTCTGCCAGCTCTACTATCTCTCCCTTGTATATAACAGCAATTCTGTCTGTTATATATCTCATAACTGAAAGGTCATGAGCAATAAACAAATAAGTAAGTCCGCTTTCTCTTTGCATTTCTGCAAGAAGATTAAGAACTTGAGCACGAATAGAAACGTCAAGAGCGGAAATAGGCTCGTCGGCTACTATCAACTTGGGATTCATAACCAACGCTCTTGCGATACCAATTCTTTGCCTTTGTCCTCCGGAAAACTCATGAGGGAAACGGCTGGAAAATTCGGGGAGCAAGCCCACCTTTAAAAGTGCATCAATGACCATTTTATGTCTTTCTGCCTTTGGAACGCCCAAATTTTTTAAGCCTTCACCAACTATATAGTCAATTTTAGCTCTCTCATTAAGACTCGCCATAGGGTCTTGGAAAATCATCTGTACTTCTTTGATAACCTTTTTATCAAGTGCTTTTGATATTTTTCCGTTTATCTTGTCACCGTCATAAATAATATCCCCTCCACAAGTTGGCAGGATTCTCATAACGGCTCTTCCGATGGTAGTTTTTCCCGAACCGCTTTCGCCTACAAGACCAAAGGTTTCGCCTTGATAAATGTGAAAGCTTGCATTTTTAACAGCAAGAAATTTGTTTTTTCCTTCACCGTATGCAATATCGAGATTTTTCACCTCTAATATTTTATTGTTTTTATTTATTTCTCTCTTTGGAACTGTATTTTCCATTTAATCTTCCTTTCGGTTGATTCAATAAGCGGGGTGCTTCGTTATGCAACGTGGCAAAGTACGGAGAAAACCGTGCTTCCAATCAGCCCAAATCACATTATCTGCCGATTGAACAAACGTTGCCCATCACTTTGAAAAAGGTTAAACGTATTGAAAAAGGAATAATCACTTTCGGTTATTCTTTTCAAAGCGAGGGTCAAGAAGCCATGTTTTCGCCTTATGAGTCGGTGATACTTCAAAATATGGTGGAGTTTCTATATAATCAATATTTAATGCCTCGGGGTTTCTCGGGGCAAAGGCATCGCCTTTTATATCGCTGAAAAGACTTGGAGGAGTTCCTTTGATGGAATGAAGGTCAGAGCCTTTTTCGGCAATATTGGGCAAAGAGCGAAGAAGCGCTTTTGTGTATGGATGCTTGGGGTCAAAAAAGATTTCATCGCTATTTCCGATTTCAACAATATCACCCGCATACATAACAGCAACACGGTCTGCAATATTCGCCACAACGCCTAAATCGTGGGTAATGAATACAACCGTAAGATTATATTTAGCTTTAAGATTTTTGATAAGCTTTAAAACTTGAGCCTGAATAGTAACGTCAAGGGCTGTTGTAGGCTCGTCGCAAATTAGGATTTTGGGATTACAAGCTATCGCCATTGCGATAACTACACGCTGGCGCATACCGCCCGAAAATTCGTGGGGATATTGCTTGTAGCGTCTTTCTTCATCACCGATTTCAACGTCTTTCAAGCATTGCAAAGCTTCTTTTTTTGCTTCGGCTTTTGACATTTTACGGTGTATGAGAATAGCCTCGGCTATCTGGTCGCCAATACTTTTAAGAGGGTTAAGGCTTGTCATTGGGTCTTGCATTATCATTGCAATTTCCTTACCTCTTATACCCGCTTTTTCCCATTTTTTAGGAGAAAGTTTGGCTAAATCCTTTCCGTCATACAATATGCTTCCACTTTCTATATATCCGTTGGAATCTAAAAGTCCTAAAAAGTTCTTTGTAAATACAGATTTACCCGAACCGCTTTCTCCGACTATTGCAATTACCTCGCCCTTGTATATATCAAGAGAAACTTTTCTTATTGCATGGAGAGTTTTGCCTCTCAACTTGAATTTAACTTCAAGGTCTTTTACTGATAAAATTACTTCTTTTTCCATATTCTGCCTCCTCAACGATGATTTTTCGGGTCAGCGGAATCTGAAAATGCATTACCGATAACGTAGAAAGAAATTGTTATTGCAGAAAGAATGATAACAGGGTAGAAAAGCTGATAGCTCTTACCCGTACTGAGCAAAGCTCTTCCGTCATCAATAAGTCTGCCAAGACTGGGAATTTTCAAAGGAAGTCCCAAACCGATATACGTTATAAATACTTCACTTCCAATTACAGAAGGGATAGTCAGCGCAAATCTCAACATTATAACAGAAACCAAATAGGGCAAACAGTTTTTATAAAGGATTCTGGAGGTGGGAGTGCCTAAACAACGAGAAGCAGTATTATAATCTCTGTCGCGGATAATTATAATCTGGTTTCTGATAAATCTCGCCATCTGAATCCAACCTGTTAAGCACATGGCAAAAATAAGGGTTGAGATTGCAGGCTTCATTATATATGAAATTAAAATCAACAAAATAGTGTTGGGAATATTATCAAGTATGTTGTATATTTCCGTGAAAATAAAGTCAAGGCTTCTGACGTATCCCCAAAGAACACCAACAACTATTCCCAATAACGCTTCAACGAGAGCAACACAAACACCGATAAACAACGAGTTTCTTGTTCCTGCCCAAAGTCTTGCCCAAAGGTCCTGACCGTTTCCGTTAGTACCTAAAATATATTTTCCGTGAAGAGAAAAATATTCTTCTCCGCTCATTTCGATAATTTTCACTTTGCCTGTGCTCATATCGAAACCACCGTTGACGGTATAAGTTAATTTCTTTTCGTCTACAATGCCGATTTTGTTCAAAGCCTTATTTATTTGATAGTTGAGATAAGGCTTTATATTTTGAGCAGTTTTTTCTTTTCCGTTTGAATCAACGTAGGTATTATAAAAGTTAGGGTCATGCTGATTAGGGAGATAAGGCTGAATAACGGTAAATCCAACAACGATAACCATCATTACAACGAGAAACATTGCAAATTTACGTTTCAAAAAAGCACTGAAAGTACATCTCCAATAGGAATAGTTACTATATCCGATTCGTTCAACCGCTTCTTCGTCAAAATCCGCACGAGAGAAAAGCTCTTTCTCGCTCATCTGACGATTTTTCATATCGTTCTTCAAGGCTTCGTTCAAGGAATTTTCCAGCTTTTCGCCTTTTGAATTTTTTATTGAATATTTCTTCATTATCTGTCCCCCCCTTTCTTTGAAAGCTTAATGCGGGGGTCGATAAATACCATAAGCAAGTCGCCAAGAAGCAAACCGATAATACCAACAGTTGCATAAAGCAAAACTATAGCTTGAACAAGATTATTATCTGACTGTTGAACAGCTTTAACTAAAAGTCCGCCCATTCCGTTTATACTGTAAAGGGATTCAACGTAAATCGAGCCGATAACAGTGTTAAGAAAGGATGTTGGAATATATTGCACCATAGGAACAAAAGCGTTCTTAAACACATGCTTAAACATTATCTTTCCTTCAGAAAGTCCTTTTGCGCGAGCAAGACGAACGTAGTCTTTATTAAGCTCGTCTACCATGTATCTTCTGAGCCACATTCCATAATAAGCAATATTTCCCAAAGACATGGAGAAAACGGGCAAAAGCCACCAGAACAGACTTACTTCTTCAGAATATATCATCGGGATTCCGAAAAGATTAGTTCCGTAATGCTGTATAAAAAGATAATATACTGCCGCGGGAGCCGCCTGGATGAAAACGATAAAAACTGTGCCGAATTTATCGAAAAACTTTCCCTTATATTTAGTCATAAGTATTCCCAAGGGTATTCCCAAGATCAAGGAAAGCACCAAGGAAGCTGAGCCAAGCTTTATGGACACAGGAATTTTAGGCAACAAGATATCCACAACGGGAACGTTTCTTTGAATCTTATTTGAAACGCCTAAATCTCCCTTGAATAAATTTTTATAAAAATTAAATATTTGCTTCGGCATAGGGTCGTTCAGCCCCATGCTGTCCAGCTTGGTTTCTATTTGTGCATCTGTCAGCTTATCAAAATTATCAAAATAACCCTCTATAGGCATCTGGCGTACTAAAACAAATACTATAGTGATAATTATGAGAAGTGTCAGGAGCGAGCGCACAATTCTTTTTGCAAGATATTTTACCATTATATACAATGCTCCAAACTTTAAGTTAGTGCGGAACGTTTAACCGCCCCGCACTAACAGAATTATCCTTGTTTCTTCAAAAGAAAGCTTTATTGCTTATTTTCCTTCAGCAGCTTTCTGATTGTTTACAAATTCTTCCATTGTGATGAAGTGGTCATAAAGCTTCTGACCCTTGTATCTCAATGTGGAAATACCAAAGGAAGCAAATTGTCCTTCGAAAGCGTTAAGCTTTGTTGCAACGTATGTTGCAGGAGATGCACCATAAGGAATTACCAATGCATTGTTGATGAGATGAGCTTCTGCTTTTGCAAATGCTTCATAACGAGCATTGATATCAGTTTTAATATCTCTTGCAGCTTTTACTAAATCGAAGTATTCTTTGATAGCTTCTGCAGATTCTGTGTTGTCAGCGATTGCCTGATACATGAAGTTGTAGCTGTAACCATCATCAACGGATGTCTGGTAGAAAGGATCAGACCATGTTTCAGGATCCTGATAGTCTGCGCCCCAGTTACATTTCATGAATGCATATTTACCGGAACGACGAACTTCAGAAAGGAAGTTTGTGGAAGGACCTGCTACAACGATAACGTCGATAAAGTCAGCCCCGAGAACTGTTTCCAATTGTTGTTCGAGAAGTCCGCATTCTGCTTCCCATGTTTTGCTGGTAGGATTGTAGGAAACGAGTGTTTTGATGGGGAATGTTGCGCCTGCAGCTTCAAGAGCTGATTTTGCAGCATCTCTGTGCTGAACAGCTTTTGCATTGTCGCCTGTTTTTGTTACGGTAAGACCGTCAAAAGGAGCGAGATTGGAGAAATCTTTACCATCGTTATTTGTGCAGAAGCCTGTAAGTGTGATGGTATCGAAAACGTATGCTTCAGGAGCGTTGGAGTCGGAAAGACCCATAAGAGCAGTTTTGTTCATTGCATAAAGAACTGCTTTACGGAAGTCAGCGTTGTTAACTGCTTTCTTCCAGTTTTCAGGTTCATATTCTGCATCAAATTGAGGGTCAAAGTTGAAGCAGTAGAAATAAGAATAGTCAACGGAAGTTCTTGTTTTGGAAATATATTTGAGTTTAGCTTCGTCTGCCATCCAGTCGTCTGCAACTTCTGTGTCGATGTCAGCGTAGTCGATTTCGCCCTTAAGAACCATTTCAGGAGCTACAGTTGCAGCTTCTGCATTGTAGATATATTTGATTTCAGAGATGTAAACCATATCTGCATCGTAGTTAAGAGTGTTCTTTTTAAGAGTTCTCTTTTCTCCAGAAACAAATTCGGAAAGGTAATATGCACCACAGTAGTACATTTTATCAGCTGCAGTACCGAAGGATTTTCCGAGTTCTTCAAGAAGAGGACCGTATGCAGGGAGATAAGTGATATAAGTGAGAGAAGAAAGGAAATAAGGGCAAGCTTCAGAAAGAGTGTAGGTAAGTGTGTAATTATCTACAGCTTTAACACCAACTTCATCAAAGCTGATTTCTGTCCATGTTGCAACTTCGTTTCCTTCGTCGTCAAGTTCTTTTCCGCCATTATCTTTGAATGCAAGACCGTTGTAGTATTCTTCAGCATTTTTAATTTTGCCGAAAAGGTTTTGAACGGTTGTGCTTTCGTTAGCAGGGTTAAGAGTGTATTTAAGAGCAGATACAAAGTCGTTAGCTGTAACGTCTGCTTTTACTGCGCCTGTGTGGTCAACCCATTTCTGACCTTCGCGAATCTTAAAGGTCCATGTAAGTGTTGCCTCATCATAAGTCCACTCTGTTGCAAGGCCTGCTTTAAGAGCGCCTTTAGAATCGTATTCAACAAGTGAATCAATAGTATTTGCGCCAACAGTCATTTCGTTAGCGTTGGAAGTTACCAAATAGTTAAGTGTGGTAAGCTCTCCTGAATAAAGGATACGATAAACGGAATCCTTTGCTGCGGTATCATCTTGAGATGCATCGCCGGAAGCTGCATCAGAAGTTGCGCTTGAGTCAACGCTTGAGTCCGTACTGCTTTCGCCTGTGCCGCAAGATGCAAAAGAAAGGCAAACCATAACAGCACAAAGCATTAATGCAAGAATCTTTTTTGTCATTTTTTCCTCCAAATTCAATTTTTAAAAATTATTTTGTGGCAAATAATAAGTCGATTCGCAAGAAAGTCCATAGCCACAGATTAGAAATTATATTATCATACTTGCAATTGTTTGTCAAGGGCAAAATCGAAATTTATGTCTTTTTGTTACAAAAAAGTTATTGACATTGCCTTAAAAAGTATTGTATAATCTGAAATATAATGCATAATATACAGAAATAAAGGTTGTTATAATGAATAAAAATAAAAATGATTTTTCGAAGAACAGCACCGCAAGCGGTTCTTTTCTCTCCCCGAAAGAAACAGCTTTAATGCATATATTATCTTTCGCTTTTGAGGAAAAAGAATGCGAAAAAATAATACCATTTTTTTCAGGCTCCTTATTTTTCCCAAAAGAAAAAAATTTCATTAGAGAAGAATACACGGAGAAGCAAAAAACGTTTCTCAACGCACTTTTGGATTTTGAAAGATACACAGCATCAGAATCATTTATAAACAAAACTCTTTCAACTCATAAAGAAGCGGGTGAATTTCTTAAAAAGCACCTTAAAGCCAAGGAATCAGAAAATCTTTACATGCTTTGTCTGACGGAACAAAATGAAATAATTTCCTTTGAAATGATTGAAAAAGGCGATAAGGGAACGATTTTTGCCAACGTGGACGATATAGTTTCTCACGCGGTTTCCACGAAAGCCCCAAAAGCAATAATTGCTCATAACCATACAAGCTTGTGTATGAAATACTCCATGGAAGATTTTTACGCCACAGAAAAGCTTTCTGCATATTTTTCCGCAAAGGATATTACGTTAATGGAGCATTTTGTTATATCTCCTTTCGGTTACCACGGGATATTGTATGATTTGGCAGACAAAAACAATTGGAAAACGTAGAACTCATTTATGACACAAAAAACACTTGTGTTGCTCATCTAAAGACAGTAACACAAGTGTTTAATTATTTTATGATACTTTTTTTGCAGAATCTCTTTTGGAAATCAACCAATTTCCCGCGGTAACAGCTATCAGTGCCAGCACTGCTGCTGCGAGGGCGGCAAAGAAAATGTTGGAATTGGGAATAAATGAAGTTGTTCCGTCGGAATTAACAATCGTATCAGCGTTCTTCAGCACAGCTTGACCAATAAACGGGCCAATGACCCCTGGAAGAAGAACTTGAGAAAAGATTCTGACACCTTGAAACATACCCGCTTTTCCTACGGGTGTCAAATCACGGATTTTCGCTCCGAAAACAGCCATTGTACAAAGGTATCCGCACATCATCAGAAGTGAGCCCGCAAACACGGGAACGGTTGTTTTTGTGAAAGCGAGAACGATATATCCCGCAAAAAGCAAAACAAACGATACTCTGCTTGGAAGAGAAAATCCCGATTTATCGTAAAACTTTCCCCAGAAAAACGTGGTAGCAGAAGCTAAAATAACAGCGGGAGCCATTATCAAAGTATAATTCTCCATTCCCAACGTTTTTTCATAGTAGATAATTAAATAAGGCATAAATATCTGAATTGATATATTAAAAATAACAAATGTCCCGAGATAGAAATACAGCGACCCGTTTTCCTTTATTGTAGATGGAAGAAAACCATGCACAACGTTTTTAAGGTATCCACTTTTTGAGGGTGGGTTTTTATCCTTCTCAATGATAAAAAGTCCCAAAACACCAACAGCAATAACACAAATTCCAATTATGGCAAAAATCCACACCCAGCTTTCAGATTTATCCAAATCAAAAGCCATGAATCCGCCAAACACAGCGAGGATTGCTATCATAGGCATCATGGAATTTATTCCCTCTGCAGCACCTCTGTTCGTTGAGTCAGTCATATCAGTAACCCAAGCGTTGAAAGCCGCATCGTTGGCGGTAGAGCCAAAAAACGTCATAAGGCAATCAAGAATAATTACAAGAGAGATTCCCACGCTTGCCGCTTGCACCATAGAGCCTACCATTTTTTCAATAAGCTCCAGACGAAGAAAGCAAAATGTGAAAATTGAAATTCCCCAGAGTATGTATCCACCGCTTATAAAAAGCTTACGTTTTCCGATTTTATCAGAAAGCGCACCCATAAAAACCGTTGTCAAAGTTGCCGAAACAGCACTCGCTCCCACCATTAATGATATATCAGAGGGAGAAGCGTTGAACATTTTATACATAAAAACGTTGAAATACATATTTTCAACAGTCCATGCCACCTGTCCCATAAATCCAAAAATAGTCAAAGCAAGCCAAAAACGTGGCGAAAGCTTTGTTTTACTCATACATCAACACGCCTTCCACTTTTGCTTTGAAATCTGCGCAATCCTTCTTTGCTCTTTCAAAGCAAGCGGATACTGAGAAATCATCTTTAAGAATGGAATCATCCCCAAAAAGCTTGGCTTCAAAATTTCCTCCGCCAAGGAATTCAAATTCTTTGTATTTTCTCAATGCTTCCACAAGATACATTCCCGCATCAAAGGGTCTGTAGAGGTTTCTGTCAAGAATATGAAGCTGAACACCGCCACATCTTTCTCCCTTATGCTTACTGAAAGTAGGTGTGAAATATGCGCTTCTGAAAACAACGCCCTCTAATCCTTTGGAGTTCAACTCATCAGCAAGCTTTTTGCCGTCAACAAAGGGTGCGCCCACAATTTCAAAAGGAATGGTTGTTCCTCTGCCTTCAGAAATGTTCGTTCCCTCAAAATAGCAAGTTGCAAAATAGTTGATAAATGCATTTACCGTAGGAAGATTAGGTGACGGAAGAATAAGGGGCATTCCCGTTTCTTCAAAATACATGCTTCTCTTCCAACCCTCACAAGGAATTACAGTAAGGTCGCAATTCATATTTTTCTCTTTATTTATATATGACGCAAACTCTCCAACAGTGAGAGCGTATCTTGCGGGTATAGCATATTCACCTACCCCGCTGGAAAATCTCTCGTCAAGAGTGATACCTTCCATTATAGTTCCGCCAACGGGATTCGGTCTGTCAAGAACAACAACTTTTTTTCCTTTTTCAGCACAAAGCTTCATAGAGCGTGAAAGAGAATAGATATAGGTATAATATCTTGCTCCAACGTCTTGAATGTCAAAAACAAGAATATCAAAGGTATCAAGCATCTCATCAGTCATATACTTATGCTCACCGTAAAGGCTATATACTGTAAGTCCCGTTTCCGAATCAATATAAGTAGCAACATGCTCTCCAGCTTGAATATCCCCTCGAATACCATGTTCGGGAGCAAAAAGAGAGGTTACGTTATATTTTTCAGCAAGCACCTCGTAAGTAGGGCGCAAGTTTCCGTTAACGCCCGTTGGGGCAGTAAGGATTCCCAGTCTGCCTTCCTTGAGGATGTCAAGCTTAGATACGTTATCAATTCCCGCTTTTACAGCTTTAATCATCTTCATTTACCTCCAAAAAGTTTTATTAAGCTTTTTGTAATACTCAATATCAACCTGTTCTATAGTTTCCATTGTGGTTCTGTATCTCCAGTTATCAAAAGCGGTCCCCGGGATATTCATTCTTGTGTCAGATCCGAAGCCACACATATCCTGAAAAGGTATTATAACAACTCTTGCATTGGAGCGCCAGATTGTTTCAATTATCTTTCTGCAGCCTGGTGCATGATAACCGCCCTCGTCCCAACGAATACCTTCAGCGGAGCAATAACGAAGAGCGCGTTCTCTTTCTTCGTTGCTCATGGCAAAAAGGCAGCCCAACAAGGTATCGTTATCGTGAGTGCCCGTGTATGCAACACAGTTTTCGGGATAGTTATGAGGTGAATGTGTACTGTCGTCAGTAGCTCCCACACCAATTTGTGCAATTCTCATTCCAGGGAAAGCGGTGTCGGCAAGAAGCTTTTCTACATCCTCACCAAATTCTCCCAAGTCTTCTGCTATAATGGGAAGCTCGCCCAATGCAGCTTTCAAAGCTTTGAAAAGCTTCATTCTCGGTCCTTTAACCCATTTACCACTTTTTGCGGTGTCAGAGCCTGCAGGAACGCTCCAATAAGAAGCAAATGCTCTGAAATGGTCAATTCTTACTATATCATGATATTTAAGGCTATGCTTAATACGTCTTATCCACCATTCAAAGCCTTGTTTTTCCATTTCCTTCCAGTTGTAAATAGGATTGCCCCAAAGCTGTCCCTCTTCAGAGAAAATATCGGGAGGAACACCCGCTACAGAATCGGGAATATAATCCTCATCAACACGGAAAAGCTCCTTGTTATTGTAAACGTCAGCAGAGCGAAGGCCAACGTAAAAAGGCATATCACCAATTAAATAAACGCCTTTTGAATTAACGTATTTCTTGAATTCAGTCCATTGAACGTCAAAAAGATATTGAATGAAAAGGCAAAGCTTTTCGTCTTTTTCAACTGCTTTGGATTTATCCCATTCTTTAAGAGGAATATATCCATTAGCCTTTGCAATAGCAAAGAATTTTGAATATTCAAGAATTTCGGGGTTTTCTTTTCCAAACTTTTCCACCTTTTTGAGAAGTTCAGGAGTTGCATTTTCAAAAGCTTCTTCAAGAGCAAACATTCTTGATTTGAAAACAAATTCATAATCCGCGGTATAAGGTGAACCACTATATTTACAATTTTCCAACGTTGCACGGCTGATAAGTCCATCATTATAGAGGGTTTCGGGGTCAATATACAAATAATTTCCCGCAAAAGCTCCATCGCTGGAATAAGGAGAGTTTCCATCTCCCACGGGGTTTATGGGTAAAATTTGCCAATAGGTAAATCCGCCTTCGGCAAGAAAATCCGCAAAACGTCTTGCCTCCTCACCTATTGTTCCAATACCGTATTTACCAGGAATTGAAGAAATATTCATAAGAATACCTGATGAACGCTTAAAAAAACAAATTTTCTTTTTCTTTTCATCAGTACAAATAAAACCTGACATATATATACTCCTTTATTATATAAATTCACAACCAAAGTATATCATATTTTACCCACAAATGTCAAGTATATAAAAAAGGCTTTCCGCGAAAAGCGAAAAGCCTTTAAAAGCTATTGGAATTTTAATTATTCAGCTACAACTGTTACCTTTGTGATGTGGGGGTTAACGGAATCATACCAATAGAGGTAGCCTTCTGCATCAATTTTGTCACCGATGTTAAGAGCTTTTACAGCTGCATAAACGTCTGTTGTTTTGTCGCAGAGGTAAGATTCTACTGTGAAAGAATATGTGTTTGTTCCGTCTGTTACTTTGAAGTAAAGGTCATCGCCGTCCTGACCGGAGCCATTGTGTTTGTAAAGGAAAGCAACGTCTGCATCATTTGCATCTTTACTTGCCACAACTGTAAGTCCTTTGAATGCTGCAAAAATGTTTTGTTTTTTGATGAGCTCCTCTTCATTTCCGAGAATTGCTGTTACGTCAGTTGCTTCTGCAACGTAGTTGCCTTCAAGGATTTCGTAGGTAGCATCAATGATTTCAACTTCACCGGACCATTCAGCTTTAAAGCCTTTAACTCTTACTTTTGTACCGATTGCAAGAGCGTTGAATTCATCTTCTGTGCAAGGCATCTGATAGAGGAAATATGCGCCACCATTTTCATCTTGTGTATAGATGGTAGCTTTGTTATCCCACCAAGATTGTTTTGCCTGAACGTATGCTTCGATAACAACTTCAGAATCGATAGCTGCAGCTGCATATTCTTCATAAGTCATAACTTTAACTTCATCAGCAGAAGCATCTTCAGATGCTGCAGATTCAGCAGAAGCATCTTCGGAAGCTGCAGATTCAGCAGAAGCTGTTTCAGAAGCTGCGGATTCTGTAGAAGCTACAGATTCTGTAGAAGTTGCAGAAGAAGAAGCATCATCACCGCAACCAACCATAAGGGTAGAAAGAGCAAGTGCAACGAGCAACATGCATACTGTGAGTTTTTTCATTTTCAATCTCCTAAAATTTTTTATAGCTTGTTTTTTCACCAAGCAAGGCATATTATATACTTTTTTTCAAAAAAGTCAAGAGAACTTACGTTTTTTCTCTCATGTGCCTTGTTTTTTTGCTTTAACCTTGGAATAAATTGTGTAAATAGCTAAAACACACCATACAAAACAAAGAGAAGCAATAAGAAGTTTCGATTCTATAGGAAGCTCTCCCAAATCTTTTTTACCCTCTTTTACGTTCGCGGGAGAAATTCCGTCAAGTCTGTATAAAGCTTTAACCTCATTATACAAATCATTCATGTATTTCTCATCCACCGTCTGATTTCGTCTTGCGGATTTTGCCACGTTCTCTATCATCTGCCCCGATGCACTTCGGAGAGAGGCTGACCCGTTGAATACAGGCGTTACAAAAGTATTTTGAGTGTTTTTTATAAGAAGCTTTGTGGCATCAAGCTTGATTTTATAATAAAGCTCGTTATCCTCGCCGCCCCTTGACAGATAATCAACGTATTCGGGGGAAGACGTTGCTTTTTCCGTAACGGGAACGTATCCCTCTGTTTGAGAATAAGCTATCTGAACGTCATTTGTCAAGAGATATTGCATAAACAGCCAAGAAGCAAGAACAACTTGAGGGTCTTCCTTATTGAATATACAAACAGAAGGGCCTTGAGAAATCATTCGGGGGTTATTTACGTCATATTGAGGAATTTCCTTTACTACCGTTTCAAATTTTACAAGCTTATCCTCCGCAATATCCACAAGAGGTGCATCCGTGCCCATCCATGTAGCTCCCGCGGTTGAATCTATGGCAAATATGCATTGACCGGCATTGAGAAAGTTTGCAGGATAGCTTGAAATCTGGAAAGTGGAAAAAGCTCTCGTTTTTGCATGCTCACTTATTTCATATAAAATCTCTTTGGTCGTATCATTAAAAATCAGAATTTCCCCATCTTCCGTTGAATAAGGTGCATTTTTCTGTTTCAACATCTGAATCATCATGTTATCCGTGGACTTATATATAAAAGGAATCATTACGTTTTGTCCGTTCACCTTGAAATTTCCGTTTTCGTCTTTTGCTAACGCCGCCTCGGAAACTTCAAAAATAAAATCCCACGTTAACGTTTCGGGAATAGTGTATCCCAACGCTTCAACGTAATCCTTATTTATATAACAAGCCTCGGTTGACCTCATGAATGGCGATGCATACTGAACGCCTTTTATTTTTCCCTCGTCTAAAAACTTTCCCGTTATTTCCTCTTTTTTTACAGAATCAAACTTAACGTTTTTTCCGCCCAGTCCGAATTGTTTGTCATTCATCAATTCTTCTAACGGAACAACAACGTTTTCTCCCGTGAGATAGGTTGCTATATGGTCGGGGTAGGTAATACAAATATTGGGAGTTGTTCCCGTTGATATATTCGTTATTACGTCATTATATATCCTTGAATAGTCGGTATAAAGGCTTAAATTTATTTTTATATTGGGATACAAGGCGCAAAAATCATCTATAGCTTTTTTATAAATTTGTGTTTGAGTTATATTTGTATCGTTTTTTGCCCAGAAAGTCAGCTCTATGCTTTTGGTTTCGTCAAAATCATCGGGAACGTCAAAGCCGAGAAGCTTTCCTCTGCCATGGCAGGAGGTAAGGGTAAAAATCATCAAAAAAACGAGCAAAAGACATATTTTTTTCATCCTTTAATACCTCCTCTTGCAACCCCCGCACTAATTTTCTTGTGGAAAATCAAGAAAAGAATTATAAGCGGCAAAGAAATCACAACTACCGCCGCCATCATTGCAGGAATGTTTTCTCTGCCGAATCCGTTTTCTCTGATTTCCTGTATTCCGTTGGAAACCAAAAAATAGTTTTTATCGTCGGTAATAAGTCTGGGCCAAACGTAAGAGTTCCAGCATTCAACAACCTTTAAAATTGTTATAGTCACTATTGTCGGCTTACAAATGGGAACTATGATTCTGAAAAGATATTTAAGGTCAGATGCTCCGTCAACCTTTGCGGCAAAATATATCTGGTCGGGAACAGATGCAAAATTTTCTCTTAAAAGATAAATATAAAAAACAGACGTCACGGAAGGTAAAATCAAACCCGCAAATGTGTTTCTCATATCCATGTTTGTAACAGTAACAAAATTGGTTATAATAACAAGCTCATTGGGAATCATCATTAAGGACAAAAGCAAGGTGAAAGCCAAATCTTTCCCTTTAAATTCAAGGCGGGCAAAGGAGAAAGCCGCAAGAATACTTACGATAAGCATGAGTCCCGTTGTTACAACTGTATATAAAAGAGAGTTGAGAAAATATCTTCCCAATGGGACCGCGGTAAACGCCTGAACGTAATTTTGAAACGTTGGGGCAGAAGAATAAAACTTCGGAATATACTCCGAGGTATATTCACCATAGCTTTTTAATGAAGACAAAACCATCCAATAGAAAGGGAAAAGAACGACTAATGCCCAAAAAATCAAGAAACTGTATATTAACGCTTTACCCACTTTTCCCATAACTTCGTTTTTCTTTTTAATTTCTGAAAAATTACTGTTTTTCACAGCATTCCCTCCTTTACTGATAGTGAACGTGCTTCTTGCTTACAATAAGATTTATGCAAGTGATGGTAAGCACTATTGCAAAAAGTATAATTGCTGTTGCAGAAGCGAAAGAAGGGTATCCGCCGCTGTCACCGTAAAGCATGTCATAAATATATCCCACTATGGTGTTCATTTCAGCCACGTTAAGTTTAGTTCCAAAAAGCGCAACCGCGTCGCTGTAAGCTTTGAAAGCTCCGATAAATCCCGTTATAATCAAATATGAAAGGGTTGAAGAAATAGACGGAAGAGTTATTCTTGTGAAAACACGTATTTTTGAAGTTCCGTCAACCTTTGCAGCAGAATAATATTCCTCTTTTACTGAAGCGAGAGCTGTTGTTAAAACAAGAATTTTAAAGGGCAATACAACCCAAATTGTATATATACAAAGGGTGAGCATTTTTGCCCAATAAGGTCCATCGATAAAGTCGATGGGAGAAACACCGAAAAACCCCAAAGCAGAATTAACAAGCCCCACGGAATACTCTGTTTCTCTGAAAAGAATCATAAAAACAAGTCCTACCGCCAAAGTATTTGTAACGTATGGAAGAAAATACAACGTTTGAAACAAATCCCTTAACTTTTTCACAGATGCAAGAGCAACAGATATAAGAAGTGCAAGAGCTGTTGATACGGGAACTGTGATGAAAACGAGAATCAATGTATTTTTCAACGCTTGCAAAAAAAACGGGTCCCTCAAAACGTAGGAATAATTATAAAGCCCCACCCCGAAATGAGTTTGGGATGCAGAATTATATCCCTCTTCAAAGGAATACACAAAAACGTCAATGAGGGGATAAACCATAAACACGCCTAAAAACAGAAAAGCGGGTAATAAATAAAGCCAACCCTTTAAATCATTCTTTTTCATTTAATTCTCCAACGCGCAAAGGCTGAAAAAGTCTTTACGTTTATATTTCTTTGAAAGCCATTATATCACATTTATTCCAAAGGTGTCAAGAAGAAAGGAGCTGTAAAAACATTTTGTTTTTTGCTTTTAACAGCTCCGCGTTATTAAAATGCGAAAAACGTCGCTTTAATCCAAATCAACCAAACGAGCAATCAGAAACGGGAAAATTTTTTCACGCCCGTTTATAAATTGTTTTTCAGAGCAGTGAATATTCTTTCAGAAGCTTTTCCATTTCATTTCCTTCATAAGCAGTAAGAGGAAGCCTTAACTCGCCGCTGCAAAGACCCATAAGCTCTGCACATCGTTTTACAGGAACGGGATTGACTTGAGAAAAAAGTCCGTTCATCAGCTTTAAGTAACGTAGAAAGATATTTTTGCTTTCTTCTTTTTCACCCAAGGTATAAAGAGAATAAATTTCTTTCATAACCGATGGTATGATGTTGGAAGCAACAGAAATACACCCTGCACCTCCCAATGACAAAAAAGGTAAAAGCAAATTATCGTTACCCGAATATACGTTTATTTTATCCCCGCACAAAGAAAACGTTCTTGCAGCCTCTGCAACGTCATTTTTCGCCTCTTTTATCCCTTGAATAAATCCCTCTTTGCAAAGCTTTTCATATATTTCAGGTGTGAGATTATATCCCGTTCGAGTGGGAACGTTATAAGCTATTACTCCACAGTCGCACACGGAGGAGATACCGCCATAATATTTGATTATTCCCAAATCTGTTGCTTTGTTATAATATGGAGTCACCGCAAGAAGCCCATCAACGCCTTCTTTTGAAGCGAACTCTGCCAAATGAAGCGCCTTTTGATAATCATTGCTTCCCACTCCCGCAATAACGGGTATCCTGCCCGAAGAAATCTTCACGGAATATTTTATTATTCCCTCATGCTCTGCCAAGGAAAGCACGGGCGATTCTCCTGTTGTGCCACATACAACAATTGCATCCACTCCACCGTATATTTGAAGCTCTATCAAATGTGAAAGGGCGGAATAATCAACCCTGCCGTTTTTGAACGGAGTAACAAGTGCTGTAGCAATGCCCTTGAATAATGTTTTTGACAAATTATTTTATCTCCTTTATTTATTTTGTTCATACCGAAAACTCATAAATCGTATTGCTTTTTCAGACAAAATGATATATAATGTTTTTCGTTACACTATTATTTTATTTTTACAGTGCAAATATTGTCATTATTTTAACGTAAACAGGAACGGTTAATTTATGGATTTTACAAAGCTTTCTACTTATGACTATTTTCTTCCCGAAGAGTTAATTGCCCAATCTCCCGCTGAAAAAAGAGATAATTCCCGACTCCTTGTTATTAACAAAGAATCGGGAGAAAGAGAACACAAGCATTTTTATGATATTATAGATTATCTGAAAGCGGGTGACTGTCTTGTTATTAACAACACAAAGGTTATACCCGCAAGGATTTTTGGGAAAAATCCCCGTCGAGAAGGAGAAATTGAAACGGTGCTTTTATCCCGCGAGAAAAGAGATGGCAACTTCTGGCAATGCCTTGTAAAGCCTGGAAAAAAAGCAAGAATCGGAGATACCATAGTTTACCCAGAGGGGCTCGTGGGAACTGTAATTGACGTTATAGAAGATGGCGTGAGAATTATTGAATTTAACGTTGATACAGAATTTTATTCCGTTTTGGATAAAATCGGAGCTATGCCCCTTCCACCTTATATAACTAAAAAGTTAGAGGACAAAGAACGGTATCAAACAGTTTATGCCATGCATAAAGGCTCTGCCGCTGCCCCTACTGCAGGGTTGCATTTCACCCCCGAGCTTCTTCAAAAGATAAAAGAAAAAGGCGTGGAGGTCGTTGAAATTTTGCTTCACGTTGGACTTGGAACTTTCCGCCCTGTTAAAGAAGAAAACATTTTAGACCACAAAATGCACAAGGAATATATCCAGGTTTCCCCCGAAGCGGCAGAAAGAATTAATTACGCAAGAAAAAATGGTGGAAGAATAATTGCTGTAGGAACAACGTCTTGCAGAACTCTCGAATCGGTATCAGATGAAAACAGAGTTGTTCATTCATACAGCGGAGATACGGGGATTTTTATATATCCTCCATATACCTTTAAAGGCATTGATGCCTTGATAACAAATTTTCATTTACCTCAAAGCACATTGTTAATGCTCATATCTGCCTTTGCGGGATATGACAACGCAATGAATGCATATCATGAAGCTGTGGAAAAACAGTATCGTTTCTTCAGCTTTGGCGATGCGATGCTCATTCAATAAAAGATTTACTGAATGAGCAAAGTAAGAGGTAATAGGTAAGAGTGAAGAAGTAATGAAGATTTTCGCCTTCGGCGAAAATCAACCGATAGAATTGCCCACAAATGAGTTTTTGTTGTTCAGGAGAAATATATGTTTAAAATCAAAACCAAAATTTTATCTCCCATGGAAAAATGCTTTATAGACGAAAGCTTAAAATCAAAAAAAGAAACTCTTTCTTTCAAATCATTGAGAGGTCAGCCAATATGCTTTCAACTGGCATACGTCAGAGAAGACAGAATAGACCAACGGATTTTTTTATCTCCTCTCGTTGAAGGAGAGCTTTCTCAATATACAACGGTAAAAGAAATTATACATATTCCCTCCACCTACCCTGCTCCTGTGTGCAACGCTGACAAGCATTATTTAAGAAAAGAAATTGGGCTTTATCCCGACCCCATAAGACCGTTACATTACAACGGACAGATTTGCATTATTCCCCAAAGACTTCACAGCCTTTGGTTTGAAATACAGCTTCCCGAAAACTTCAATGCAGGAAAATATACTCTCGCCATTTGCTTGAGAGAAGGAACAAACGGGAATGCCATAACCGAAAAAAAGGAAGTAGAAATTGAACTTCTTGACATATCACTTCCTAAGCAAGAGCTTATTCACACAGAATGGTTTTACTGCGATTGCATTGCAGAGGCACATCACGTTGAAGTTTTTTCCGAAGAACATTTTTTAATCATAGAAAAATATTTGAAAACCGCTGTCAAAAACGGAATAAACATGATATTGACTCCCCTTTTCACTCCGGAGCTTGACACTCACATAGGCGGCGAGCGCCTCACAACACAGCTTGTCAAAATCAAGGTGTTGGAAAACGGGGAATATGAATTTGATTTCACTCTTGTGGAAAAATGGGTCAAAATGTGCCTTGAAGCAGGCGCCCAATATTTTGAAATCCCACACTTTTACACTCAATGGGGAGCTGCTCATGCACCTAAAATAGTTGCAGAGATAAACGGGGTTGAGAAAAAAATATTCGGTTGGGAAACAGATTCTCTCGGCAAAGAATACAAAGATTTTTTATCTCAATTCATTCCCGCTATAGTTAACTGTATGAAATCATTGGGGGTTGACGAAAAATGTTTTTACCACATTTCCGACGAGCCCCATTCAAGCCAATTAGAGCATTACATGGCTTGCAAGGCACAAATTGAGCCTTATCTCAAAGGCTATAATATAATTGACGCGCTTTCCGACTACAGCTTTTACACTTCAGGTGCAGTCACAAAGCCTGTTCCCTTTTTAGGACATATTTCTCCTTTTATCAAAGGGGGCATAAATGGTCTTTGGACATATTACAGCGGAGCATGTGCGGGGAAAAACGGCACGGGCAGATGCCACGGAATGCCTTCTTCGAGAACGAGAATTTTGGGTGTTTTGCTTTACCAGATGAATATTGAAGGCTTTTTACATTGGGGATATAATTTCTTTCATAATTTTTGCTCCTACAATTTTGTAAATCCTTTTGCAGAGAGTGCAGGAGAATATTTCGCACCTACAGGAGATGCCTTTTTAGTATATCCAGGGGACAATGAGCCATTGGAATCCCAACGCCTTGTAGCCATGCGGCAAGCTATGGAAGACCATCGACTTTTAAAGCTATATGAATCAAAATTTGGAAGAGAAAAAACACTTTCCATGCTCAAAGAAATTGTGGGTTATAAATTGACTCCTCATAAATATCCCCGAGAAGACGATTTTTTCACCAAGCTTTTGGAAAGAGTTATTAAGGATATTCAGCTTTTCATAAAAGAATAAAAAAGTCACCCTTAACCGCCATTTATAAGACTGTTATGGGTGACAATTTTTTATTCAGATATATTCATCATTAATGTCAACTACGCCCTCGTAAACCGTTTCTGCCTTTCCTCTCATAATCAAGGAGTAGTCCTCGTTACAAACAATCTCCAGCTCACCGCCACGAAGACAAACGGTAACGGGAACGCCAAATTCACATCTACCAAGACGAGCAGAAGCCGCAACAGAAGCGCAAGCTCCCGTTCCGCAGGCTAACGTTTCACCGCTCCCCTTTTCCCAAACACGCATATTTATTTTTCTTCTGTCGATGCATTCAATAAATTCCGTGTTAACTCTTTGAGGGAAAAGCTCATGATTTTCAAAAGCAGGTCCTATTTTGCTTATATCCAAATTAAAAACGTCTTTTTCAAAAATAACACAATGGGCGCTTCCCGTTGAGAGTGCGGTTACCTTATACTCATTTTCGCACACAATAAGCGGATAGTCAATAGCTTCAAAGTTAAGAATCGTTGGAACGTCAGAGGGAGAAAAACTCGCTTTTCCCATTTCTACAGAAACAGATTCAACTAATCCATCGTCACCCAAAAACAAAGATAAATATTTTATTCCCGATAAGGTTTCTATGGAGATTTTATCTTTTTTTATTATTCCTTTGTCCCAAAGAAACTTCCCCACACATCTGACAGCGTTTCCACACATTCCGCCTTCACTTCCGTCAGCATTAAACATTCTCATTTTAGCATCGGCAACTTTTGACTTACAAATCAAAACAAGTCCGTCACCGCCAATGGAAAAATGGCGTTTTGAAAGCATTCTTGAAATTTCGTTTGGAGAAGCAGGCTCTTTATCTCCGCAGTAAACGTAGATATAATCGTTCCCCAATCCATGCATTTTTGTGAAGTTGATTTTCATCTGATATTCCGCCTTTATTTATGAAGCATGTCTTTCGTCAACCTTCTTTTTAAGCTTTTTAACAACGTCTATGTATTTCACAGCAAGTCTTCCCGAAAGAACAAAATGAACGCTTATCAAAAGAAGCGCAATAAAAGTCAAAGCGCTGTATTTTTCAATAATAACTCCGCTGTCCAGATATTCCGCCAGCTTTGCGGGTAAAAAGTTAAGCTTATACCATGAAAGACAAAGCATTTTGAAAACGTTATACAAAAAGACAAGAAATGCTAAAAGAAAGCATTCAAAAACATATTTTCTTTCTGTACTGAAGAAAACAAGCTGTGCATCTACACAATCAAATATATTCTCTGCAAATCTTCTTTGATATTTAAAAAGATTTGAAAGATTTGCAAAAATAGCAAAAGCTAAAATAACAACGGGAATGCACCAAAAACCCATTTTATATGCAATTTTTGCAGCTTCTTCTGTGGTTGCACCCAAAAGACTTCTGCCAAACATAGCAACGAAAAGGAAAACACAATAAGCCAAAATATAAATCTTAATAATGATACCTTCCGTAAGTGTCAGCCAAGAATATATCTTTGCGCCAACAGGTGAATATTTCTTTTCTCCCTGCATTTTGTAAAACATAAAAAAGGTTGAAATTGCAGACACGAAAAGGAATGATGCGCCCATTATTTTTATTGGCAAGGAAAAACCGCCAATAAGGAAAAACAGTACGAGTAATACTTTCACTATCCCGTGAACGAGCATTTCATTCGACCCGAAAATAGCTCTTATTCTATTTTTAAGAAACGCTTTTTCCGATTCGTTTGCATTTGTATTAAAAAGGTCCATATCTTCTCCCTGATTATTAAAATCCGCTTTTTTTAATGGCAGCAGCCACAAAATCGTCAACGTTGAAGCTATCTTCAATGCCCTTTACTACAGGGCGTTTAGCACCGTTATTAACATCATCAATGGTTTTGTATCCTGAAGCGAACCAAGTTTCAAGGATTTTTCCCATATAATTAAAGTTAACCTCATGAGTTTTATTTACCGTTATATCATAAGCAATTTTTACTATTTCAAAGCTATAGCACATTTCCTCGAACCAACGAGTAATAAATTTCTCCTCTTTTGCCGACAAAGCTCTGTTACCAAAACCGCAATGCGACTTGAATTTGGAAATTTCCGTGCTTGATTCTTCTTTCTTTTTCAGATATTCTTCCAGATGGTCATAGGTATTGATTCCCGAATCAGCCATGGAAAGTGCAGTTTTCATTATATACTGCATAGAGGTTTTTCCCTTTGAGGCGCAATAATGAATAACCCCGCAGATAAACTTTGCATCAAGACCAACGTAATCAAAAAGATTATACAAAGAGTTTAAATCGTTTCTGTTGAGATTAGCTTTTCCCAAACAAGAAGCGGCAACTTCAGCTACAAATTTAAACCCGCTGTTCTTTTCAAGAGCATCGGCAATAAGCTCACCGTCATAGCTTTGAATTAAAGATGCACCCGACATTTTCTTTTTAGGAGCTTCTTCAGTAGTGGAAATCTGAAACATTTTCGCTCCTCTTATATATCCTGCAGCCGCTTCATATTCTTCATAAGTAAGGCCAAGAAGCTCTTTTGCTTCTTCGGGAGAACAGCTTCTATTGGAACAAAGGAACAAAAACAGCTTTAATTCGCAAGCGTTCATTCCTTTTATACAATTCATTATTTTTCTGGGGACTATAAAAAACTCATCAAGTCCCGTGGCAACAATAGTATTTTCAACTTTAGATTCCATTTTTTATTCCTTTTCGATTATAAATCTTCAGAGGGAATTATAAAACCGTATTTCTCCTTAAGAATCGAAATAGCTTCTTTATCAAATCCGCATTCTTCATCATATATACATCTTCCCGTATATACCGCCACAGCCTTTTCAAAAAGAGAAATGTCTGAAGCACCGAGAATCAAAGGCGTTTCTATGGAAGACATTCCCTCGATAAAGTTTTCCAAATCTTCTTCCCTTTCCAGATAAAGTCTGAAGAAATCCGCCTCGTCCTTTTCTGGTATAGAGAACAACATATCCTCGTCACACATTGTTCTTTCAGGAAGAACAGTAATTTTTTCCAGAGGGAAAATGTCATTGTTAGATGACGCATAAACCTTTGTGTTTAACACAGGCAAAGGCTTTCTGTTTTCAAATTTTGTTCGTAAGGCTTTAATATGGGCGGGAGTAGTTCCGCAACAGCCACCTATATATGAAGCACCCGCTCTTTCCAATGCTTCATATTTTTCAGCAAAGCTCTCTGCGGATTCTGGGAAAACGTTTTCACCGTTAACCAAAACAGGCAATCCTGCATTAGGCTTTGAAATAAGTGGAACAGAGGATATCTCATAAAGATTTTTTATTATATTTGCCATAGACTCAACACCCGAAGAACAGTTAACGCCAAAAGCAACTGCTCCTCTTGCACTCAAGGATACAAGACAACTTTCAGGTGAATCACCGCACAACGTTTTACCGCTGTTTTCAACAGTTACAGAAACCATTATATCTTTGTCCGAAACAGCCTTTACCCCATCAATTGCCGCAAGACATTCAGCGAGGGAAGAAAACGTTTCCAACACAAAAAGGTCAACGCCCGCTTCGTCAAGAGCTTTGGCTTGTTTCATGTAAGCTTCTTTAATTTCCCAATAGCTTGCCTCTCCCATGGGAGCAATAAGAAGACCTGTAGAGGAAATATCCCCCGCAACCCTTGCTTTGCCATTTGCGGCTTTCTTTGAAAGTTCCACAAGAGCTTTATTCATTTCTTCCGTCTTTTCTTCAAGAGAATATTTTCCCAAAGAAGCAGGATTTGCTCCAAAAGTAGAAGCATATATTATATCAGAACCACTTTCCACGTATTCTTTTTGCAAAGCTATTATAATGTCGGGATTATCAAGCACCCATTTCTCAACACAAACGCCTTGTGGCATTCCCGCTTTCATGAGATTTGTTCCTGTTGCGCCATCAAGAAATATAAAATTCATCACACAAACCGTCCTTTTTAAAAAATCCTACGCGTCGCATTGAGTAACTATACCTGATTCCAAAGAAAGCAAGCATCTCAAGGGAACGTCTGCAGTAAGTCTGGCTTTTATTTTAAGCTTTCCTCCGTATGATGATATGTTGTTATCTATATTCAACGTTTCCACATACTCACAAAACATGATTTCTTCATATTCGTTAGAGGAAAAAACACCGCTCGATTCAATGGATTTTTGTCCTTTATTATCTTCAAAAACCATGGAATTGAATTTTTTTCTTCCGTCGATGTAATTGAAAAAAACTTCTTTTTTATCTGTATCATCATTCTTAGGGATAATGAAAACAAACTCTATTTCTCCCTCTTTACGCCCAAGAGAAATTGTCATATCTCCCTTTGAATCTGTTGAAAGCGTTCCAAAGAGATTGTTATATGCTCTGTCTTCAATAGGGACTACCCCTTGCTTTCCAAAAAGATCTATAGGGATCCTTTTAAATTTTAAATAACCTTTTATTTTTTCTTCCATAACTGCCAACCAAATATTATAATAATCAAAGAGATGCCGAATTAATGAGTTTTGTTATAAGGTCTTTATAAGATACACCGTCAT